>JAFLSZ010000119.1 GCA_022510665.1 Lachnospiraceae bacterium | reverse complement strand
TCCTACGGACAAATACAAAAATCAGATATCGTGCAATCTGCGGAACTTTTTAAAGTGACTGAAAAAATGCGTAAACTCAAGACAGCTTGTCATTTCCTTGTTCCTGTGCTAGTATTAAATCAGGCGGTTAAGACACCGCCGGTTCAAAAATAAACTGTATTCAGGTGATATTTATGAAACGGCTTTTACTCTTTCAGCCGGGTGTGGAAACTTTGAGTTTCTTTTCCGACCGTCTGGCAGATGAATTTAAGAAGATAGGCTATGAAGTATATCTGGTGCGTATCCGTGAACCTTTCCCGGGTTTTGAAGAACTGTGCCGTTTTATCTCTCCGCACCAGACGGTTATGATTACGTTTAATTTTCATGCCATTCAGAAAGAGGCAATGTTTTATACGCCGGAGGGTGAACTCCTCTGGGACCTTTATGACGTTGCGTGTATCAATATCATTGTAGATCATCCTCTTTACTATTATGAAGAATTACAGAGTCTTCCGAAGCGTTATCTGCAGATTTGCATTGACGGCGACCATACGGATTATATGAAACGGTTTTATCCCGCAGTTGCCTGCGGGGAAACCATGCCGCTCGCCGGCTGTACTTATCGTTCCGTTTCGGACACCTCCTCCGGTTCTTTCAAGCCGCTCCCGATTGCGGAGCGCCCTACGGATATCGTGTTTACGGGCTGTTTTAAATCGCCGGATTTCTTTTTACCGTATATGAAACGAAACGGCCCGGAGTATGACGCTTTTTATCACGACATTCTCGACGATTTGCTTGCGGAACCCGACCAGTGTATTCACACGGTCTGCCTGCGCCACTTAAATCGGGAGCTTCCGGAGTTAAATGATGAAGAGCTTAAAAATGTAATGAACAAAATGATTTTTATTGATTTATGGATTCGTTTTACGTTCCGTGGCAGGGTAATCCAAACGTTACTTGACGCGGATATTCCGGTACACTGCATCGGCGCGGGCTGGGAAACGCTTCCCGTCAAAAAGCAGGGACTTTTAACCTATACTCCCTACTCGGATACAAAAGTCTGTTTAAAAGCGATTGCAGAAGCAAAAATTTCATTAAATGTAATGCCGTGGTTTAAACGCGGCTCCCATGACCGGATTTACAGCTCCATGCTGAACGGGAGTGTCTGCGTCACCGATACAAGCCTCTATCTTTTAGAAAACTTCAAAGACGGCGACCTGCTTTGTTACTATAATTTAAAACAACTTTCCGCACTTCCCCCGCTCGTATCCGGCCTGCTGTCAGCCCCGGACAAAATGCAGAGGATTGCGGAGCGCGCGCAAAGTTACGCGGACAGATTCCTGACCTGGAAACAATTTGCCGGGGATTTAATTCCGTACTTTTCAAAAGTATAGCCGTTCCTTATTGTTGTCCTGATGCAGCCGCCTTTCTCCTTACTCACCCTCTATTCCGTAAGCAACCTGATTGCTACATAATAATATCGGCCCGACTGACTGACCTCTGGTTTTGATAATATAAAATCCCCTCTCTCCGTATAAACAATATCTCCTATGACGCAATACCCCTGCCCGGAGTAAAATTCTAAAAATCTTTCAACGGAATATTTTGAAAAATATACTGCCGTCGTATCGGATACTCTATATGCAAATGCCGTTGACGGCGGTAACGGAAGCGTATATTGTTCATAGGCATAACGGGAAATATGCGTATCCTTACAGTTGAATATTACATCGAATCTATACCGAAACATGGGATAGCATAATCTCAGCCATGCAATCCCTATCGCAATGCCAATAATACAAAGCAGTACGTTTACACATACTTTTTTTCTTTTTTCTTTCATAAATTTACCTTTCTATATTTTAGAAAACACGAAAAAAATACAACAAAAAGGCCACTGTAATTAAGCAGCCTTTTTATCTCTTCCTTTTTCTGCCCCCCTATTATATATTTTATATCCTTACATTTTTTCTAACATCGCACCGACGGCGCGGCGGACTTCACTTTCCTCAAGCGGCTTCGTTATAAAGTCCTCCGCTCCGGCTTTCATCGCCTTCATCAGATTGTTTTTCTGTCCTGCCGCGGTAACCATAAGAACCCTTGCATCCGGGTTTTCATGCTTAATCAAAAGCAGGGACTCCAGCCCGGACATTACCGGCATGGTAATATCCATTGTTACAAAATCCGGCCTCAGCTCTTTATACTTCACGAAGCCTTCTTCGCCGTTTGCCGCCTCGCCTATGATATCAAGCCCCATATTTTTAAGTATATCTCCAAGTATTTTTCTTGACGTTTTGGAATCATCTACAATCAATACAGTTGCCATTTCATTACCTCCAGCCTTTTTTATTTGTGACAATGAAATTTACGGTTACATTGCTGAAACCAAACGGCATCACCAGTATATCAGTGCCGGATATCAAACCGCTTTTTCCGAGTGCGGGCGGCTGTAATTCCAATGTAATATTGTTCGCACTCTTTGCAGTTGCGAATAAACCGTTGATACAGTTTACAAACTCACCTACCGCGTCCTGTACGTCTTCGTTTACTTCACTATAATTTTCTTTCGCAAAAATCGACGCAATGACACACAAACCGTCATCTATATCCGAAACTCCGATTTTCCAATACTCTGTTCCGTCCAACTCCTGCGTTACCGGCATTTCCAACTCCGCCTCATTAACCAGCTTTCCGTACATCGGATAAGCCTGACGGTCAATACAGCGCACAAACGTCTTTAACGCGATGATAACCGCCTCCTGATACTCCTCTGCGCCCTTAGGCACAAACAGCGGAGCAATCTTTTCCGCATCACCGCTCTTAATTAACTCCATCTCCGTATTCGTAAATCCGTTTTCTGACTGATACTCCTTTAAAATTGTCTGAATATCACCCATTGCAACAATGCCTTCGTCTACCAGTGTCTGTACAAACGTCAGGTATTCATTTCCCTGCAGTTTTAACAGATTTTGCACCTGCAGCTCCGTGAGATACCCCTCCTCCACGGCAATGTCGCCAAAACGCTTATCCATTGCCTGCTGCCTGCGGTTAATCGCATCTGCCTGTTCTAATGTCAGAAGCCCCTCGGAAACCGCAATCAATCCGAGCTTAACCCGGATTTTCTCCTGAATACAGATCACATACTGCAGCTGCTCCTTTGTCATAAGGCCCTTTTCTACCATATAATTGCCCAACAAATAGCTTACCATCAAATACCCCCTTTGCATCGTGTACAGGACATCTATACTATCTATTCTTAATTATACACTTTTCGTCAGCAAATTTCCACAAGAATTTTTGATTTTAGTAGAATTTTTAAACATTTTACAGCCTGCCGCCTTGCACTTTTTGAAAAAAAAAGGTATACTTTCTTAAAACAATGGTAATTTACCGGAAAGGACTACTCTTATGGCAACCATAAAACCTTTTATCTGTATCCGCCCGGACGCGCCTCTCGCACACCGTGTCGCCGCGCTGCCGTACGATGTTTACAGCCGCAGCGAGGCAAAAACCGCCGCTGCAAAAGACCCTTTATCTTTTTTAAATATTGACCGTGCGGAAACCCAGTTCCCGGATGAAATTGATACTTACGCGGACTGTGTGTACGCAAAGGCCGCCGAACTTTTAAATGCGCGGATTGCCGACGGTACGTTTATAACCGACCCAAACCGCAATTATTACATTTACGAGCTTACTATGGGAGGGCGCGTACAGACCGGAATCGTGGCATGTGCTTCAATTGACGATTACTTAAACAATGTGATTAAAAAGCATGAAAATACCCGAGCGGATAAAGAGGAAGACCGTATCCGCCATGTTGACGCCTGCAGCGCTCAGACCGGCCCTATTTTCCTTGCCTACCGCAGAAATGAAACGCTCGCCGCCGTCGTTGCCAAAACCAAAAAGAATGCTCCTCTTTACGACTTTACTGCAGAGGACGGCATTACGCACCGCGTGTTTGTAATTTCCGAACCGTCCGACATCGCGGCTGTCGAAAATGCTTTTTCTTCCATCGACAGTATTTATATTGCCGACGGCCATCATCGCGCGGCTTCTGCCGTTAAGGTCGGCTTAAAGCGGCGTGCGGAGCATCCGGGGTATACCGGAACGGAAGAGTTCAACTTTTTCCTTTCTGTTTTGTTCCCGGAAGACGAACTTAAGATTCTGCCTTATCACCGTGTCGTAAAAGATTTAAACGGCTTAAACAAAGAGGCTTTTCTCTCTCGTATTTCCGAATACTTTACGGCAGAACCGCTTGGAACCGACGCATTTGCACCTGCCGAAAAGGGTACTTTCGGCATGTTCCTTGACCATACATGGTATCGTCTGACTGCGGCGGATTCCCTCCTGCGGATTACCGACCCGGTAGAGTCCCTGGATGTTTCTCTGCTGCAGAATTATCTGCTTGCTCCGATTCTCGGCATCGGTGACCCGCGCACGGATAAGCGCATTGACTTTATCGGCGGCATCCGGGGCTTAGGAGAACTGGAACGCCGTGTTTCCGAGGATATGATCGTAGCCTTTTCGATGTATCCGACTTCCATCACGGAGCTTTTTGCCGTATCGGATGCCGGACGCTTAATGCCTCCGAAATCAACATGGTTTGAACCGAAACTGCGCAGCGGACTGTTTATTCACAAATTAAGCGAGTAGCCTTTTCCCCGGCTTTCCTTGAAGCACTAAACAAAAAGGCCACTCATGCGGGTGCGCATCCTCGCAGAGTGTTTAAAGCCAAAAAAGTATTGTCGCACTAAGCTGTGAACCGGGCGTGGCGGATTCTTACAAGCGGTGAGTATACCTGACTAACCAAAAGGGGAGATTCGCCGCCTTATTTTTGCATTTGTCCGAAG
>JAFLSZ010000118.1 GCA_022510665.1 Lachnospiraceae bacterium | reverse complement strand
ACCTATGACCCTCTGCTTGTAAGGCAGATGCTCTCCCAGCTGAGCTAAGACCCCGGAATATCTCCGTTCGAACGGTACGTTTGCTATTATAGTAAATTATGAGAGGTTTGTCAAGAACTATTTTCTATTTTTTCTGTTTTTTGTTTCTTTTTATTTTTTATTATTTCTATTTTCTTGTTTTCCAAATTTCTCTTTCCCGGCGGGATTTAATGTGTTATAATAATCTAAGTAAGGAGGATATTGGTATGAGTAAGTTTAGAAAGTTATTGTGGGTGACAGTTTTATGTGTTTTTGTGGGATGTGCGCAGCAGCAGAAGCCTGTGGACGAAGATGTAACGCCGACGCAGCAGGCGGAGGATATTTCTCCGACAGAAGTGCCGGAAACGGTGGCAACGGTGACGCCGGAGGCGACCGCAACGCCTGTACCGGAGGGGCCTTCCGAAGAAGATCTTTACTGGCAGGGCGTACTGGAAAGTTTTTCGAGGAGCAAGTATGATCTTACGGCGGCACTGACGGGAACCGCATTAAAGGATTTGTGCAAAGGATACTTTAAACTTGGAGTCGGAATGACCGGCAGTGCATACAACAATCTTGCCATTCATTCGGACGAGTATATGGCAATAACAAAAAAGCATTTTAACAGCGTTACGCTTACAAACCTGTTTAAACCGTCTTACCTGTTGGATCAGATGCGGAGTAAAAAGAACGCAGCTGAGGGAAACGGAGAGCCTGCGGTGGATTTTTCGGGAGTGGAAGAATCGCTGCAATGGTGCATGGATAACGGCGTGCAGATGCGCGGACATACCATTGTCTGGCATACGCAGACGCCGGACTGGTATTTCAGGGAAGGCTATGAAACGGACGGGGCATATGTTGACAGGGAAACGATGCTGTTTCGTCTGGACAGTTATACAAAGCAGGTAATGCAGTATTGTCAGGATAATTTCCCGGGTGTTGTTTACTGTTGGGACGTGGTAAACGAGGCGGTTGACCCGGGCAACGGGGACCCGGATAGTTTCTACCGCTGCCGTATGGAAAACGACGGTACGCCGAACCAGTGGTATTATGTTGTCGGAGACGACTATGTGGAGCAGGCGTTCCGGATTGCGAGAAAGTATGCTGCGGACGGAGTTTCCCTGTTTTACAATGACTTTAACACTTATGATACGCAGAAGCGCGAATGTATCTACAACCTCTGCAAGGCATTGGCGGACGAAGGACTGATTGACGGAATCGGAATGCAGGGATACTGGGGTATAGGTTATCCTTCTGTTGCGACCATCGAAACAACAATAAAGAAGTTTGCAGAACTCGGTCTTGAAATTCAGATTACGGAGATGAGCGTCGGTGTAGATGACATAACAGAGGAAGAGTTTGAAAAACAGGCGAAGCGTTATTCTTCTATCTTTTACATGTTAAGTTATGTGGATATCGAAGGCGGCGGACCGGCAAATATTACATCGGTTACGCTGTTCGGCCTGATGGACGGTTATGTGTTTTACGGGGGAAGCGATACGACTACCACCCGTCTGTTCGATACTAACTTCCAGCCGAAACCGGCATTTGACAGTGTGAAAAATATGTTGGAAATAGCGTATAAGAACCGGACAAAATAAAGTAAAATAAAGAGAGGCAGGAGAAGGCAGTATGAAAGGACCAAGAGCGCCAAAAGACCCGACGGCAAAAAGACCGGCAGTTTATGTCATGGTAGATGCCGTCATTGAGGGAAGTCCGAGAGGAAACGGAAAGTTTCAGGATATCTGTTATCTGAACGGAAGAATTGCTCAGAAGATTTCCGTAATTTGTGAAGATATTTCCAAGGAGATTATTGACCTTATACCGACCGGTGAGGGATTCCGCAAGGTCGTACATAGCGTGGGCATCACGGTGCTTGCGACGAAAGAGGAAATGCGGAGCGAAACCGTTACGTTTGAATTGAGTTGCCTTACGAAAGTGCCGGATAAGGCAGGAAGCTGTTACAGTACCAAAGTGCCGTGCAACGGAGAGGAAGCGGTAATCACGGTAGCGGATTACCCGGAAAATGAGGCGGATGGCCTGCTTGGCTCTTTTATCACAACGTTCCCTTCGCATGAAACGGCAAAACTTACGGTTTGCTTTTATCTGAATGACGGATATACCGCGCCGGAGTTAAAGCTTGACCCGCCGGTTGATTTTGATTCCGAAGGCTATCAGGCGATATTAGAGCGTTCTCTGGTACAGACGGGGAACCTATACCGTATTCAAAGGGCAATCGCAAAGGCACAACGGGGCGAGGAAGTGGTGCTCGCGTACCTTGGCGGTTCCATTACGCAGGGGGCGGGGGCAAAGCCGATCAACAGCGAGTCATACGCATACCGTTCTTATCAGGCGTTCAAAAAGCGTTTCGGAAAAGGAGACGGAGAGAATGTGCGTCTGGTAAAGGCCGGCGCCGGCGGAACCTGTTCGGAGCTTGGACTGACGCGCTATGAAACGGACGTACTCCGCAGAGGTACGGTAACGCCGGATATTCTGTTTTTAGAGTATGCGGTAAACGACGCGGGTGATGAAACGGACGGCGTTTGTTTTGAAAGCCTTGTGCGGATGGCAATGGAAGGACCGGGGAAACCTGCGGTTATTCTGTTGTTTGCGGTCTTTATGAGTGACTTTAATTTACAGGAACGTATGATACCGGTAGGAGAGCGTTTTAAACTTCCTATGATTAGTATCCGCAATGCGGTTGTACCACAGTTTTCGCAGGAAAAACCGGTCATTACAAAACGCCAGTTTTTCTATGATTTGTTCCACCCGAGCAATGATGGACACCGTGTTATGGCGGATTGTATTGATTATTTCTGGAACCGGGCGGCAGAGGCGGCACCGGAAACGGAAGATGCCGTGATTGGGGACACGCCGGCAATCGGCGAAACTTACCGCGCGCTGCGTGCGTTTGACCGGAGTAATTACGGAGAGCATGCCGCGGTGAAAGAGCTTTCCTGCGGCGCATTTGAAGAAAAAGACGTCATGCTCCAGTACGTTGAGCAGGATGACCACGCATATGCTACGCCGGAGTTTCCGGAGAACTGGATGAAAGCACCGGGAAAAAGCGGAGAGCCGTTTTGTATGCGTCTTTGCTGCAAAGACCTGCTACTTGTGTATAAGGACACAGGAGATACGGGATTCGGCAAAGTGGAAGTGCGTGTGGACAAAACTCTGACGAGGACGGTTGACCCTCTTGAAATAGGCTGGAATCACTGTAATGCTTATATTGTGTACCAAAGCGAAGAAGCGGCGGAACACGAAGTAGAGATTTCGATGAAAGCGGAAGATGCGGACAAAGGGTTTACGATTTTGGGGTTTGGATATACGTTAGAATAATATTTAATTGTCTGAAAGGAGAAGTGTAATGAAAAAGCAGTATCAGGTAACGGGAGAAAATACGGTGCCGTTTCGTAACGCGGCGGATTTTTGTGTCGGAACCGGACGCATGGGGTTAGCCTTGCAGAAAGAGTATTTTGAACAGCTTCGTTATGTACAGGAAAATATTGGGTTTTCCTATATCCGCGGTCATGGACTGTTCTGTGATGACATGGCGATTTATCGCTCTTACGAGGACAGAGCCGGAGTGCAGCATACGGAGTATAATTTTACCTATCTTGACCGGGTAATGGACAGCTATCTTGAATTGAATATCCGTCCTTTTCTGGAACTTGGCTTTATGCCGAAGACTCTTGCATCCGGGGAGCAGACGGTGTTTTACTGGAAAGGCAATGTGACGCCGCCGAAGGATTACGATGCGTGGTGTACTTTGGTACAGGTAACGCTCAGGCATCTGATAGAGCGTTACGGCAGAGAAGAGGTGCTGACATGGCCGATTGAGGTCTGGAATGAGCCAAATCTGCGTACGTTTTGGAAAGATGCGGATATGCAGGAGTATTTTAAACTGTATAAGGTAACGTCGGAAGCGGTCAAAGAGGTAGACGGTGAACTCAAGGTAGGCGGTCCTGCCATCTGCGGCGTGGAAGATGAAGTATGGCTGCGTTCTTTCTTAGAGTTTGTGCGTGAGTCTCATGCACCGCTGGATTTTGTTACCAGACACCACTACACCAGCTATCAGCCGAAGTGGGAAGGACATTACGGCTATATCGGCCTGCATGAGCCGGAGTACGCGTTTAAAGAACTGGAGCGTTCAAGGGAAATCGTAGATAGTTTTCCGGAGTTTAACGGAATGGACATTCACATTACGGAGTTTAATACTTCTTATATTCCGCAGTGTCCGATTCATGATACAAACCTGAACGCGGCGTATGTGGCGCATATGCTTTCAAGGCTCGGAGACAAGCATGCGTCCTATTCCTACTGGACGTTCGGCGATGTTTTTGAAGAAGGCGGCGTGGCGTTCACTCCGTTTTCCGGCGGTTTCGGTCTGATGGCGAACGGACTCATACCAAAGCCGACGTTCTGGACGTTTGCGTTTTTTAAGAAACTGAAGGGCGAATGTGTACACCGTTCCGACGAGGCGGTTGTTGTCCGGACGAAGGACGGAGGATACCGCGGCGTTATTTGGAACGTAGACGGCAGGAATACCGGAGAGGAGCTTGACTTTGCACTCGAACTTCCGGCAGGCAAAGATGACTGGTACTGCCTGATGAAAAAGACCGTAGACGAGGAATGCTGTAATCCGCTAAAAATCTGGCACGACCTCGGCGAACCGGCGAATCCGTCCAAAGAAGCGGTAAAACTTTTGCAGGATGCCGCAAAACCGTTGGTTACGACGGAGCGAATTGAGGCAAAGGGAGGAGCCCTGACGGTTTCCTCACATCTGAAAAAGAACGCCGTTCAGTATTTTGAACTTGCTCCGGCGGCAATAAAAAGCGATGTGGGATATTCTTACGAAAAAACATTGCAGCAAAAAATCGAAGATTCCGAGTAAATATAAGAGCGGGGCTGTCGCACTAAGCGCGGCCCCTTCTTACAAGCGGTTAGTATCTTCTCTAT
>JAFLSZ010000117.1 GCA_022510665.1 Lachnospiraceae bacterium | reverse complement strand
TCGGGAGCGTCCTCGCGCCTAACCGGCACTAAGAGGTGATTCCGGTTTCGCTAAACGTAAGTCCTTCGGACAAATGCAAAAATAAGGCGCGAATCTCCCCTTGCAGTTAGTCAGGTATACTAACCGCTTGTAAGAATCCGCCACGCCCGGAGCCGCCGCCGCTTAGTGCGACAGCCCGTTTTTTGTATCATAGGAAATGCCGCCCGGCGCGCGAACTCCGGAAAAGTGCAAACAAAAACAGAAAAAAACCTTTCTTTCGGAAAGCGGCTGTGATATACTTATATCTCGGGGATAAAAAGTCCTTTATATTTATGTACGGAAAAGAGGTAAATTATGAGCCATAAAGGAAAAGGTTTATTGAAGCTATTGCTGGCACTGGCGGCGGGAGGCGCGATTATTTTTGTCGCCTTATGCGGAATCGGAAAAAATAAAAGGGGGAGTGCGGGAGGCATAAGACTTGGTTTGGACCTTGCGGGCGGTGTCAGTATTACTTATGAAACGGTAAAGGAAAATCCGACGGCGGAGGAATTAAAGGATACGGTCTATAAGCTGCAAAAGCGTGTAGACGACAGCGGACAGACGGAAGCGGCGGTCTACCAGGAGGGCGATAATCGTATCAACGTTGATATTCCGGGTGCGACGGACGCGGAAGAAACTTTAAGGGAACTGGGACGTGTCGGAGAGATTTTCTTTATTCTCGGAACTAACAATATTTCATTGGCGGAAACGGAAAACGGAGTGGAGTATGTCCTTTTAAAAACGCTGGAAGAGATAAAAGAAGCCGGAGACGTTATTTTGGACGGAAAGGATATCAAGGGTGCGGAAGCGGGCTGGTATCAGGAATATAATATGACACAGAACGTAGTGTCGCTTACATTAAATGACAGCGGCAGAACAAAGTTTGCGGAGGCGACGACGGCGCATGTCGGAGAGGCAATCGCGATTATATATGACGGAAAAATCATCAGCGCTCCGATAGTGCAGGAGCCTTTGACAAACGGAAAAGCACAGATATCCGGAAGTTTTACGGCCGAGGGGGCAAATAACCTTGCGACTACAATCCGGGTCGGCGCACTTCCGTTGGAGTTAAGAGAGCTTCGTTCCAATGTGGTTGGCGCGACTCTGGGACATGAAGCGGTATCCACCAGTCTGCGCGCGGCGGTAATCGGTATTATACTGGTGCTGTTGTTTATGGCGGTTCGTTACCGTGTGCTTGGCTTTGCGGCGGATTTGGCGCTTTGCATTTATATCGGACTGATGGTAGTCTGCCTGAATCTTTTGGAAATCACGCTGACGCTTCCGGGACTTGCGGGTATTATCCTTTCAATCGGTATGGCGGTGGACGCAAACGTAATTATTTTCTCCCGTATTCAGGAAGAAATCGGTGCGGGAAAGACGGTTCGTTCCGCGATTAAACTCGGATTTTCCAAGGCGTTTTGGGCTATTTTTGACGGGAATCTCACTACGTTATTTGCGGCGATTGTGTTATACATTCTCGGCTCGGGCACGATAAAGGGCTTTGCTACCACGCTTGCGCTTGGTATTGTACTTTCCATGTTTACGGCGCTGTTCGTAACCAGATTTATTGTATACGCGCTGTATGATATGGGACTTGATAAAGAAAAGCAGTACGGAGAAGTCAAAGGGTATAAGGAGATTGCATTTACCAAACACGGCAAAAAATATATATTGATTTCGGGTGCTTTGATTTTAGCCGGTATTATCGGTATGGCCGCAGGTAAAATCGCAACCGGTGAAGTGCTGGCATACGGTCTGGATTTTAAGGGCGGTACGTCAATGACGGTGCTGTTTCCGGAGGACGTGGCTTTGTCTGCCGGTGAGTTGGAAAACGCGGTCCGCGAGGCAATCGGTGAGGAAGCGGTAGTGAATTTAGTAAGCGATTCCAACGCGGCGGTGGTAAAGACGCAGGAACTGACGCAGGAACAGCGCATAACGCTTACAAATTACTGGGTAGAAAAATACGGCGTAAAAGAAGCCGAAATAGAGGTACAGAGCATCAGCGGTACGGTCAGCGGAGAAATGAAGCGTGACGCGGTTATCGCGGTAATCGTGGCAACTTTGGTTATGTTAATTTATATCCGAATCCGGTTCTCGAATCTTGCGTTTGCCGCGAGTGCGGTACTTGCGCTGCTGCATGACGTACTGATTGTGCTGGCGGTTTACGCGGTAGGCAGAATCTCCGTCGGCAATACGTTTATCGCGTGTATGCTTACCATTGTCGGTTATTCCATCAACGCGACGATTGTCGTATTTGACCGTATTCGCGAAAACTTAAAAGAACAGCTGAAAAAGGAAACTTATCTGGATATTGTAAATAAGAGTATTGCGCAGACGTTTTCCAGAAATATCTATACCTCGCTGACGACTCTCTTTATGGTGGCGTCTTTGGTTATTTTCGGCGTAAGTTCCATACGGGAATTTGCCATTCCGCTGTTGGCGGGTATTATCTGCGGTGCGTATTCTTCCATCTGCATCACGGGTCTGCTTTGGTTAAAGTTAAGGGAAAAATTCCCGGAGGACGAACAGGAATAAGAGATTTAGAATATTTTTTGCAAAATTTATAAATAGTTTCTTTCTTTTCAGGGATAAAAATGGTATAATCTCGACAGAGATTGTATCAGCTAGAGATCAATGAGGTGACTTATGGATATTTCAGATAAGAAAACAGTATTGGACGATTCCGCTTCAATTTATCAGAAAAGGGAAGAAAAGTCAGACCGTGCGAAATGGAAAGAGTTAAAGGGTTTTAAAGCAAAGTGGGAACATTTCAAAGCCTACTATTTGCTGAAAACTTTTATCTGGAGCTGTGTTGCCGTTCTGCTGGTTTACGCAGGGTACACGTTTCTTAAGCCGAAAAAGGAACAGGTGTTGTATGTGGCGATTCTGGATGCGGTTCTTATGAATAACGAGACGGAAGAACTGCAGGCGGGTTATAATGAATATTTCGGAATTGATGAGGAAACGCAGGAAAGCATATTTGATAATACCATGCTGATTTCCGGCAATAAAAATGCTTATTCCATGTCGAAACTGATGGCACACGCGTTTGCGGGAGAAATAGATGTTATCATTGCATCCGAGTCCCAATTTAAGGGGTGGGCGGGCGTTATGTTCCGGCCGTTGTCGGAACAGCTTCCGGCGGATTTGTACGAGAAACTTTCCGACCGTTTCTGTTACGCGTCCCCGACAGATGAGAACGGAAATGTAATAGAGGGAGGCGAGCGTCCGTACGGGCTGTATGTGACGGATTTGTTTATCGGAAGGTCTACAAACAAGGAGCCGCTGGTGCTTGGAATCTGCGGAAATTCAAGCCATGAAAAGAACGCGGAGGAGTTTGTACGTTATATCTTATGCCATAAGGCAAAAGCGGAGGAAGAGTAAATAACAGAAGGAGATTAGAAATGAGAAAGACAAAAATTGTATGTACACTTGGACCGGCATGCAGCAATGAACAGACATTGGAACAGATGTTAAAGAACGGAATGAATGTGGCACGTCTGAATTTTTCTCACGGAACGCATGAATATCACAGGGAAAATATCGCGCTGTTCCGAAAAGTGCGTGATAAACTGAAGATTCCGGCAGCGATTATGCTGGATACAAAGGGACCGGAGATTCGCCTCGGAAATTTTGCGAACGGTTCCGAAACCTTAAAAAGCGGAGATACTTTTACTTTTACGACAAGACAGGTCGAGGGAAGCAAAGAAGAGGTCAGTATCAGTTACAAAGACCTTCCTTCACAGCTTACCGAAGGAAACGCGATTTTGGTAGATGACGGAAAGATGCTGTTTAGGGTAAAAGAAATAGCGGAAACAGATATTATTTGCGAAGTAGTAGACGGCGGCGTGGTTTCAAATCACAAGGGTGTGAATATTCCGAATGTGCATTTGGATTTTCCGTATTTAAGCGAGCAGGATGAAGCCGATTTACGTTTTGGCGTAGAAGAAAACGTGGATTTTGTTGCCGCGTCGTTTGTACGTTCCAAGGAGGACGTTCTCAGTATTCGTAATTATCTAGACTATTACGGCGGATATAATATTAAAATTATTTCAAAAATAGAAAACATCGAGGGCGTAGAGAATTTCGAAGAAATTCTGGAACATTCGGACGGTATTATGGTGGCGCGGGGCGACATGGGCGTTGAAATTGAATACAAGAAACTTCCGGGACTCCAGAAAAAGTTTATTAAAAAATGCTATCAATCAGGCAAGATGGTTATTACGGCAACACAGATGTTAGAGTCGATGATACATAGCAACACGCCGACAAGAGCGGAGATTACCGATGTAGCGAACGCGGTGTTTGACGGCACTTCCGCGATTATGCTTTCCGGGGAGACCGCGGTAGGAGAGCATCCGGCGTTAGTGGTGGAGGTTATGGCCAAGATTGCCGAGCAGGCGGAACAGGACGCTTTTGAAATGGATGTTTACCGTAATGTCCAGTACGATAACGATACAAACGATACGACGAACGCGATTTGCGACGCGGCGTGTACGACGGCAAGAGATATCGGCGCAACCGCGCTTATTGCGGTTACGATGTCCGGCTATACCGCGAGAAGAATGTCGAAATTCCGTCCGTATCAGGCAGTTATAGCGGCAACGCCGAATGAAAAGACGTTCCACCAGCTGGCGCTTTCCTGGGGAGTTTACCCTGTTATGGCGCTGTACCAGTCGGATGCAAATGTACTGTTCGACCATGCGATTGCCTGTGCAAAGCGTTACGGACTCGTCAAGGAAAATGACAGGGTAGTAATCGCGGCAGGTTCCGGTGGTCTGACTGATGTATTAAAAATGCAGACCGTAAAGCAGGAGCGGCTGTAAGGGCGATGCTCATATAGAAGTTTATGCCATAGCATTTTTGATTTACAGTCAAAGGTGCTATGGCGTTTTTATTGACAATAGGGTGAATTTAATGTATCTTAGTTATTAATATAAACTCTGATTTACTATAGGAACACTTTTTTAAAGCTGAATGGCTTATTTTGTACGGGAAACAGGAAAGGAGAAATGGACTATGGTTTTCTGGGATATGATTTCAGG
>JAFLSZ010000116.1 GCA_022510665.1 Lachnospiraceae bacterium | reverse complement strand
AGGTGATTCCGGCTCCGCTAAAAACGCGGTCCTTCGGACAAATGCAAAAATAAGACAGCGCACAATCTAGGGAATTTTTTAAAGCAACTGAAAAAATGCGAAAACTCAAGAAAGTTCTACTCTGTTCAAATTCCCCAAAATGTGCTACACTGGACTTAATCCGCGGCAGGACGGAGCGTTTCGCCCCCGCCGCCTATGTTTACCGAAAGAAGGTTTTCCATGATTACAAACGTCACTCCTTTTTCCCCGGAATTTATTCCGTTTTTTCCGGAAGAATACGCCGGAAAGCGCGCCCTTTATTTTGATATTGAAACCACCGGCCTCTCGGCGCAGACTTCCTATGTCTATCTCATCGGCTGCGCTTACAGGGAAGAAGAAGGCTTTACCCTGACCCAGTGGCTTTGTACGGAACCGGCCGAGGAAAAGGAACTTCTGCGGCTTTTTTTTGAAAAAGCGGCGGATTTCGAGGTGCTTCTCCACTATAACGGCACCGGTTTTGATCTGCCGTTTCTTGAAAAGAAAGCCAAACGTCACCGCCTTTCCAATCCGCTCCCGCTCTTGGAAAGCCTTGACCTTTACAATACGTCCCGTGCCTTAAAACCGTGGTTTGACCTGCCGAATCTGAAACTGAAAACCATGGAGCGCTTCTTTGGTTTTTCCCGTACCGACGTATTTTCCGGCGAAGATTTAATCAGCGTTTATGCGCAGTTTTTAGGTCTTCACCGCCTGAATACTTTGACAAACAACCAAAAGCAGAACGAAGAACACGCCCTTACTCATGTTCTGCTCTTACATAACGCGGAAGACGTAAAAAACCTTCCGTCCCTTACCGTATTGTTTTTTCTGAAAAACCTCTCCTCCTTTTTTAAGGAAACTACGCTCCTTCCGGTTTCCTTTACGCCTGCGGCAGAGGTTTTTGCTTCCGACACGGAATTTCTTTCCCTTTCTTATACCTTACCCTGCCCTCCGGCGAAAGATTTTTCCTTTTCTTTCCCTTGGGAGACTTCTGCCGTCCGGCTTTTCTTTTCGGCAGAGCAAAGTACGGTATCCCTCTTTCTGCCGGTATATCACGGAGAGCTGAAATACTTTTATCCAAACCCGGCGGACTACTATTATCTGCCT
The DNA here is from genome assembly GCA_022510665.1 of Lachnospiraceae bacterium. Lineage (GTDB taxonomy): Bacteria > Bacillota > Clostridia > Lachnospirales > Lachnospiraceae > SIG307. The sequence goes on along the minus strand of JAFLSZ010000116.1, from coordinate 3,997 downwards.
ATGGAAGACTGCGCCATGCACAAAAGCATTGCCTCCTTTGTGGAAAAAGAGTACCGCCAAAAAGCGACCGCCGCCACCTGCTACTCCAAAAAAGCAGGCGGCTTTCTTCCTCTTGGCATTTGCTCCGCAAAAGGCACAAAGTCTTCTGACCCGGCTCCCGCCGTTTCGGAACAAACAAAGCGTTCCGAAAACGAAACTCTCGCGCCGGGCGCGGCCGCACCACGAAAAAAAGAAGCACAAAAGGAAGCCTGCGCTTCTCTTCCGTGCTTCTTATCCGGCTATAAAAGTAAATACGGCTATACGCCCCTTACCAAAGAACTGCTTGAAAGCCCCCGCCTTCTGACATTCCTCTGTAAACAATTACTGAGCACCCTGTTCTGAGTTTTCCGGCTCTCCGGTAATAAACTCCGCATACGGCAGCGTTTCAATCCACGCACAGAACTCTCTCCACTCCGGAAGTCTGTGATTTTTACGCTGGGCATAAATCGTCTTTAACTGACGGTAGTTCGTAGTCATTGCTGCCGTCAGCTTAAAACCGCAGGGATTGGAATACAGAAGACGCAGATAATCTTCCGGGTCCTGTGTCTCGTTGTACTTATCCTTTAATTCATTCATAATCGCAATCATACGCTTGTCCGTATACTCGCTGTATTGATTGTCCAAATCAAACTTCGCAATCCGGTGCATTGTAGACTGACTGGAAATAAAGTCCAAAAAATGATACCGCTCCGCCTCCGTCCACGCCTTTACGGTAAACGTCAAATCAAACTGTACGATAATCCCCGTCATAAACTGGTCGTGGCCGCTTCCCCGTTCACAGGCCGCTAACTTATACGTCCTCGGCACAATCTCACCGTTTAACTCCTCTACGTTTGTCGCCATCGGGAACTTGCTGCCCCGTACCGCGCTTTCCATTCCATATACTTTTACATTACTGACTACCATTCCTTATTCCCTGCTCCTTTGTGCTTTTATTCTCTGAATTACATTTTTAAATTCTCCGGCCGCCTATGCCGCCTTTTCCTCTCCTCCCTGCTTCTTACGAAGTCCGGTCACAAGAACCGTCACGGCTCCCGCCGCGAAAATAAAAAGGGAAATAAACTGGGACGTGGACAGCCCTCCGACCACGCCGCGCGGGTCATCCCGTAAAAACTCAATCAAAAACCTTCCGATACTGTAAAACACAAGGTAACACCCGGCAATTACGCCGTCCTTCCGAATCCGTTTCGCAAGAAAAATCAACAGGAAAAAGTGAAGAAAATTTGCCGCACTCATAATCAACTGTGTCGGTATTACTTTTATTCCGTACATCCCCGTATAAACGGAATGGTTAAACTCCATACCGTACCACGCGTCCGTTCTCTTTCCGTAGCAGCACCCCGCAAGAAAACAGCCGATACGCCCGAATCCCTGCGCAAGGGCAATCGAAGGCATAACAAGGTCAAAATACTTTAAAAAACGGAGTTTCTTTACCCTGGTATAAAGCCAGCCCGAAAAAATACCGCCGATAATACCGCCATACACCACAAATCCGTACATAACGTCCCGAAGCGTCATGCCGCCGTCAAACAGTGTCTTCCACTCCGTAATGACGTAAAGCAGCTTCGCGCCTAAAAAACCGCCGACGGCACACCATATGCCAAGAGAAAAAATCTGGTCCTTATCCAACCCGAGTTTCGGCGCCCTGTGTTCCGCCATAAGCACCGCCGCAATCACACCGACCGCAAGCATCACGCCGTAACTATATACCGTAATCGGCCCGATTTCAAACAATACCGCTCTCATACTTGTTTCCTTTCCGTAACTTCCCGTAAATGTCAGATATACTATCATATATTCTGTCATACATATTATCATATAATTTACTATACATAAACATATTACGTTATGTATTTTAACAGAGGCGGAATAGAATGGCAAGGGGGGAGCGAAAACTTCTCTCCTTTCCGGATTCTATCCTTTTCGCCTTACTCTTACCGCCATAAACTCCCGTCCGGGAAGTTTCACCCGGAATCTTCCCTTGAAGGTTCCGACGTTTTCAACGGTCATATTCCATGTGTCAATTACTTCAACGCTGTACTCGTTTACGTCGTCGAACCAATAGTCCCGGAACGACGGACACATAAAGCTGTAATAAAAGAGATGGTATCCCGTCTGCTCTGCCTTGTCCTCCTCGGCGGGAACGGCACAGACTTCGTCCCATGCCATCGCCTTCGGTCTAAGACCGTTGCCGGGCGTCTGTTCCATAATCATGCGCAGAAACGCTATCCGCTGCGGGCTTTCTCCTTTAAGCACTCCGCCGTGCGACCACCAGAGAATATCGTTTTCGTCAAAATAGGTTTCCCCGTGACCGCCGTATCCTCCCCGGCAGGCAGCCTCCCAAAACCTCCTGACTAGCTCTCTCGCCGAAATATTTCCCCACGCGTGCTGGATATTTCCCTCATAGGCAATCTCATCCAGTACAATCGGCTTTTTGAAGCGCTCACGCCACTCGTTCGTATACTCGGCGGTGCGGTATAAGTCCTGCCGCTGAATACTGCAATGCGTCACCCACGGACGTGTATGGTCATAAAAACCGATACAGTTGTGAATTGAGCGAAGATGCCCGTACGGGTCGCTTTCCGTAATAATTTCGGCATATCTCTCCCAGTCGTCTATACTCTTGTTTTTCAGAATATCGTATTCATTCGCGAGCGCCCACCACACATTTCTGTATGCCGAAAACCTTGCGGTCACATATCTTAAATAACGCTCGTTTTCCTCCGCGGTCATGCGGGAAAATCCCCAGCGGTCATAAGGGTGAAATAAAATCAAATCCGCTTCGATGCCGATTTTTAAAAGTTCCCCGATACAATACTCTATATGCCGGAAATGCTCCGCCTGAAAGCGGGTGAAATCCCAGTTGTTTCCTGGCGTCTCCGCACCGTAATCCCAGAAGTTTTCCTTTGTCAGCACGGTACTGTCCATCGGCGTACCCTGATACGGATAGGAACGCGGTTCCCCAAGGTTATAGTCGTAGTGCTTCGGAAAAATACAAAAGCGTATTTTATTAAAAGGGGATTTTTTCAGACTGTCAAGCGTCTGCGCAATCCGTTCATCGTTTTGCAGATTCCAGACATAACAGGTCGTGCCGACGGGATAATAAGGCGTTTCGTCGGCATATGCAAAATAAAATGTATTGCAGACACGGACAGGACCGTGGTTGCCGCCCGTCGGCGGAGTAACGGTAAACCGGCCTTCAAAAACCTCGTCACAAAAGCTCCCGCTTACCCGAAACGCGTACTCCTCCTCAAAAGAAGGCATAAACCTGACTTTGTAGATACCGTCGCCGTCATAAAATCCACTTACCGTTTTCTTCTCGGAGCCGCTCTCAAAACACGCCGTAATGTCAAAATCGGTAAACGGATTCGCGTCCGTCCTGCCGCCGCAGGAAAACTCAAAAACGCTCCATTTTTCAATCTGTGTAGGATAATCCATATCACACCTCGCATTCCTTTACACCGCTCTTCCATTCACCAGCTTTCCATTCTCCGTCGTAAACATCTCCGTTCGCGAATCTGTAAACTCCGTGGCCTTCACGTACGCCTCCCTTAAAGTCCCCGCCGTAAATATCTCCATTCGCATAGGTGTAAACACCACGACCTTCGTACTTATCGTCTTTCATTTTATACTCTCCTTCCGCACTTTTCTCTGAGCTTCTGCTGTTTTTGAACGACTTTGCAAGGTTTTTGAAACATAACCTTGGTTTGTGGCAACACTTCTTCGGCAACTTTTCTTTTTATTTTTTTATGATGTCTTTTACCTTTCTTTACCTCTTTCCTTTGCAAAATATCACGAATACAGTTCTATCCTCTTTTTTATCATAGCAGGTAGCAGGGAAGAAGTCAATGATAGCGTACACTTGAGTTTCCGCATTTTTTCAGTCACTTTAAAAAATTCCGTAGATTGCACGATATCTGATTTTTGTATTTGTCCGTAGGACCGCGTTTTTAGCGGA
>JAFLSZ010000115.1 GCA_022510665.1 Lachnospiraceae bacterium | reverse complement strand
CAAGTTCACAAGGCTGTTTACAAACTTCCTCATCTGACCTTAAATCCACAAGAGTCGTTATATTATTATCTAACAGCCATTGAATTTCATCATCGGTCAAATTCAATGGTACATCACTTCTTATGTAGCGCATTGTGTCAGTTGGCAATGCACGAGTATTTCTTGTTGATTTCAACAGGGAACTCATAGATTTTATTTTCTCCTCACAAATCCTCTTTTCTGATATTCAGGCAAAACAAACAGTCTGCATATTTCATTGTCTTTTAATGTTACCGTGCCAACCGCATTTTGTTCGGAATCATAACAAAGAAACACTCGGCCTGACTGTACATCATTGGCTATACTGCATAAACCGGATTTTATGCCCGACAAACCACTACCTCTTCACCGTCAATAATAACACCATCACCGTCATTTATGCGTATAACCTTTACATTGTGTTTTTCTTCATAAACACAACACTTTTCCTCAAACTGCTCAAATTTTAAGATAAATTTACTATAATGCGGTAAAACCTGAATTTGTGTCAGCGCAAGTCCCTTCAAATCAGTTAAGCCTAAAAAATTCATTTCCGGAGAATAGCTATTTACTAATTCAAGTGTAGGACTAAAGACAAATGCCGCCGCACTCCACCCGATTAAAATTTTTTTATCTGCCAAAAATCTCAATATATCTAAAGCATTATTCTTTTTAATTGAATGTAATAAATAAAACGGATTTCCGCCTATGAATTCTACTATATCATAGTTTAGCAAGTATTCCGCCGGCTGTTTGTCCAAATCAAATATATCTACAATTAAATTTAATGATTCCAGTTCTTTTATACATCTATGAACATGATAATTTTTTTCCTTATATTCATTGTCGGCTGTGACTACTAATGCGGCTGTTTTACAAGCAATTACTTTTTCTCTAATAGACATCAACAATTTTTCACTTGATAATCCGTTTGAGCATAAAACAAGCATTTTTACTCCTCCTTTACAAATCCTAAGTTATTTATTCGATTACCACATTATAATATTCTTCCCCGTCCGTTTCGTCTATGTATGGAACGGCATAAAAACGCTTTCCTATTATCGTCCTTAGTTTTTGAATATCCTCTAAATTACCTGAACCAAATTCCTGATAACATATCGTCTCACTGTTCTCGTTCAGCTCTTCGTAAAAATCAGTAATATACACATAAAATTCATCTAAAAGGCTCTCAAAAGGAGTCTGAGTAATATTTCTGGGAGAAGCATCTTCTTCGCCATAACAGTCCGGCTCCATTTCAAATGAAAGAGAGGTAACGAAAATGTCTTCCTCACCGTCATACGGGCTCTTGGTCCGGTAAATTCCGTCCTCTACTTTTTGAAAGTCCGACCCGGAATATTTCTCCGGCGTATAGTTATTAAAGTTTTTCATATGATTTTACCTCCGTAACTTCTGATTTACTATTCCACAATCCCGAATTTGTTTCATCAGTAAATACTCACAATGATTCCTTTATGCGCATGATTCATCTCGGAGAAAAACTGCTTCAGCTCATTAAATACCGCAAGCAATTCCTCTTTTAGGCTTTCTTTTTCGTCTTCAACCCAAATCATAGGATAAATATCATTTTGGGCTAAAATTCTCGGTGAAAAATCGGAAAGCGCATTATCTATATCAAATTTATTTAACGCGTCTGATATTTCACTTACCCGTTTTGGATAAATGTATGAGATAAAATCAGAGGATTCATCCTCCGAAAACATAGCGGTTCCTACAACGGCTTCGCTCAATAAATTATCCTTTATGGGCGTAGTCGCAGAAACACCTGTTAAAATAAAATGGAGACCGTCCCACAGTTTATCCATATCGTATACTTTATGCTCTCCCTCTTCTTCAAACTCTTCAATTTCCTCAAATAAATCTTCCGCGGATTTCATTTTTTCTATTAATTCTTCGTCCGCTTCCATATAACAGGCTATCATTCCCATTTTCCTTTTCCTCCTTATTAAAATGAATTTTATTTTGCCCTGTCATGCACACAAACATATAGCAAACTTTTTTCAGGCATTCCCTTTGCAGTAATAGCTTTCCCTCGGCCCAAGATACGACTCCGGCAGTTTTGTTCCTTCCGGATACAGAACAATCCTTTCCAAAACGATTGCCGGACTCATTCCAAAAAAGCGCAGGGTATTCAGGCCCTCTTTACACTCCGCGGCCGTTTCCAAAATCTTTATATTGTTGTATGCCTCTTTTGTCCACTGCTCGCTTGTAAAGAATTGGACTTCCTCTTTTTCTACCGTATTTACAATCTGTATCCCGGTCTCATTCACGGAAAATCCGATATACTGCTTTCTTTCATATACCACCGGCGTAGTCGCCGCCATATAGAAGCGAATCCTGTACCTTCCCGCTTTTTCGGCCGCAAAATGATATTCTACATAAGGCCGCTCCTGTTCGTCCAAAAAGTCCATTGTTACAGGAAATGCTTTGATTGCGCTTCCGGTTCTTCCATACGGCTCCAAAACAAGAAATCTGCCCTTGTCGGTATCTTTCTTCTTTTGAAAATGCTTTGCCTCTATCGCGATATAACCGTTCCGTTCGAGGAAAGCTTCCTGCGGAATGTTTTTCGGATTTTCCGCCTCCAGCTCTATTTCTGCCTTTCCGTATCCCTCATTGACTACGGTAAACCTTCCCTTTACTTTCCCCTCAAACCGCTCCCTGTGAATCAAAAGCCGAACCCGTTCCGTTTTTTCCGCAATCCCCTCCGTGGAAGAAAAACTTATCCAAGGACAGTCCGTCTCTATCCGATAGTGAAGCGGCTCCCTGCTGCCGCAGGCAATATCAAATACAATTTCGTCAATATCCGGCCGTAGCGCGTCTTTCCACGTCTGTTTACTGTTTGTCCACGGAAGTCCGGTACAGTAACGCTCGTCCTCAACCCGCGCCAGAATCATTCTCGGCTGATTCGCCGGATGTACATACATACGAACCGGATATTTATTGTCATCTTCATTCCAGTTTGTAAAACCGATATGTTCCGACAGTCCAAACCCGTAAAAATATCCTTCGTCCACGGTATGATATTCTTTTGTGAGTTCATAATCCACGTCAAAACACTGTGACATACGCTCCGCAAAATCATTCGCCTCAATGCGGTTCTGCTTGGCATATAAATGGTTTCTTCCGGTCAGAATCCACAGTTTCATTAGATTCGCGGTTCCGCATGCCGGATAATATACCAGTGAAATAAACGCCGCAAACAGCCTTTTCGGACACTTTGCTTTCAGCTTATCACAAATCTCCAATATCTTTTGTGAACGCTGCAATACATCCTCTGCCTCACCGAAATGAACCGGATGATATACCTTTTCATTCATTACCTCATGCCTGCGTCTTGCCAGCAGACCGGTATAGTCTAAGAATACCTGTTTCAGCTGTTCTAATTCTTCTTCGTTAAAACACTGACCGAACTGTGTACGCAGCCATTCCTCCGTATACTTTGTCGTAACCGCAGCATCCGTTCCGCCCCACTTTTTGATATCATACGCTAAAGAAAGGAAGTAGGAAAGACCAAACTCCTGCGTCCCGATATCCCCGATATTCGTAACCCAGATTTCGCGCACGCCGTACTCATATGCCATCGTCATCTGTTCCCACAGTTTCGGAAGATAAGTGGAGCCAATCCACTGATAAGAATGCGCTCCGCCATGCATATCCATGTGATAGTACATACCGTAACCGCCCTTATGTCCCCTCATCTTTTCCGAAGGCAGTGTCCTTGTCGAGCCGTGATTATTGTCGCTCAGCATCAACGTAACTCCCTCTAACTCCGGGTCTCCCATCAGTCCCGGTACATCCGAGTTTCCGTAAAAGAACTCCTCTACTTCCGTGAACAGCACAATCTGGCGGGGCACCTTTTCCAAGTCCTCACAGATTGTTTCACGAATTAGTCTGTTCTGCGTTTTTAACACTTTCCGGAGAAGGTCTATATTATCCTTTAAAGTCGCTTCCTTTCCCAGAATCGCCGTATCGTTTTCTCCGCGCATTCCCATCGTGATTACATTCTCATATGCCCGGTTTCGGAGCAGCCCGTCTCTCCAAAACCTGGTGATTCCTTCGGGATTCGCATTAAAATTCCAAGCCGAACCGTAAGGTGAGCCGTCTCCGGAGAATTTTCCAAACTCCGCGCCGCTGCGCATACAAGGCTCGTGATGGGAGGTACTCATTACAACCCCATATTCGTCCGCCAGTTCCGCACTAAGCAGTCCCGGACCGTCCAGACTGAAATCGGAATCCCACATCGCCGGCCACAAATAATTTCCCTTTAAACGTAACAGAAGTTCAAAGACACGCTCATAACATTCCGCGTTAATACCGCCGAAATGTGTCTTCGCCCAAGTACCGAACGCCGGCCACTCATCATTAATAAAAAATCCCCTATACTTTACGGACGGTTCCTTTGATACCTGATTGATTTTTTCGTCAAACTCTAATTTTTCTTTTTGAGCAGGCCACAAATGGTTCCAATTCACAAAAGGAGATACTCCGATTAACTCCGATAAACGGTATAATCCGTATATCGTTCCCCGCTTGTCACTTCCCGCGATTACCAAGGCTTTTTCCATGCCCGGAAGCGGCGCTTCCACTAGCGTAAACGAATATACTTCCCACTTGCCGCGTACCATGGACAGCTCTATTTTTCCCTCTTTTTCTAATTCCGCAAGGATGGCGCTATGCCCCACCGTACCATAAATAATTCCGTTTTTGGCTTCTGTTCCTTCAAAAAAAGTCTCCGGTTTACAGCCCGTCACCAGACGAATATCCTCTTTTACGTTCTCTGCTGCCTTTTTTACGCCGCTATATGTACTGTCTTCTTCATAAAATACAAGTCCTTTACCAATTTCTATATTCATTTCCGCGTCTCCTTTTCTTTGTATAAAAACGCTTTATTTTGCCGTCAATGTCATTAAATATAGATGCAATCCGGATTAATCGGATATAAATATTTTTCATCAATTAATCTTAATACGTCAACAATCGCATTATTATATCCGCTCAGTTCATCAATGAGTTCCTCATTACCGAGATAATCGGTCTCTTCAAAAGTCACATCGAGGTCGGAAACTATTTTTAAGTATTTATCCGTAAAATCCGATTCCTCCATATGCAGGTCTTCAAGAATTTCTTTATAGCCGCGAATATAACCTTTATTCTCCTGTATCGTTTCGTTTTTTGTGTCACTTTGGTAATACATAATTTTACGCTTAATAATTTCTTCTAATGAAATATCGCTGACGCTGCCCATAATATACCTCCGGATTTTGATTTACCGACTTATGTCTATGTGATAGGGGATGCACACGGTTCGCATCGGAATGTCCTCCCTTTGGTCGGACCGCGAACCG
>JAFLSZ010000114.1 GCA_022510665.1 Lachnospiraceae bacterium | reverse complement strand
CTCTACGCAAACATTTTTCTGGAAGCATACGGAAACCCGTCTACCGCAGAGGAACTTTCTCTGGAACTCGGTGTTGCGCTTCCGTATATGGAGGACGAATTGGAATATCTTACCCGTGAAACATTTCTGATTAAGAAAGACGGGAAATACCAAACCGCCTTTCCAATCATAAGCAGCTCCGTACAGGAACAGATTCATATCGCAAAGCTGACCGCTGCACCCGAAATTGCAAAAGCACTGATAAGCTTTGTGGATCGGCTGAACGAGGCGCTTACAGCGAAAGGGTATGCTTACTATGGAACATATCAGGATTATGAAAGCGCAAAGTGGACATTTCTGATGCTGGCATTTCTGTATTTTGCGTATAAGCAGCCACACGAGTATGCTCATACAGACCAGCCGGATGAAAAGAAGTGGGGTGTGATAGGTTATCAGCACTGTCATGTGACAAAACCACCTTTTGTCAGCAACAATGGACATTCCGGAAGTAATTATTTTTTCCATCAATTCAGATACGAATTTGATAGTGATGCTGACGGTGTACCGGATTTTCTCACAGAGGAGGAAACTCGAATTCTTCATGGTTTTGCAACAGGCGGGATTGATGAGCAAAACACCGCAATGGCCTCGGAATTGGAAGAAAAGGGATATCTTCGCAAAAACGGAGAAACTTATGAGCCAACAATTCCGGTGCTGATAATTGACGAGATTAAAAATGCCGTAAAAAGTTTGGATGCGGAAACCGTTTCGGAGCTGACCGCTTTGGCCGATCATGCCAAAAAACAGCTGGAAGACCTGTATCATACTATATCCGAAACGGTCCGGTCCGATCTTCCGTCCGTATTTTCCGAAGATGCATTTCGGTGTGATTGTGATTATGCAATCTCACTCAATTACTTAGCACGGGAATATGTAATTGCGGAAGCGCTGCGTCAGGGGTATTTGCTTCCCGCAGAAAAAGTAAGCCCGGTAATCGGTGCGTGTATGGATCTTATGTAAATAGGTTTTATTAGCATGAAAGAAAGCCGGCACATGGAAACAAATCCATGTGCCGGTTTTTCTGTGCAATCCCGCTTGGCGGCTGCGGAAAATAAGATACAAAAACTGCGGAAACTCGAAAAAAATCATATTGCATTTACATAAAAAAACGGATATTATATATATAACGATTTTTTGTGAATGGTAGAATGATAATAAGATTCTATATATGTATGTTGAAAAGTAAGAGGTAGAATGATTAAATATAGAGAATTAAAGCAAGCCATAACCCATGACGGACAAAGATATTTGAACGGAAAGCCGGTGTCTTTTTTGCTTTCCTATTGGAATGAAGAGTATTCATACTCTGAAAATGTTTCTTTTAAGATCAAGCCGATTACATTTAAAGTGCCTACGAATGTGGTCATGTATGTCGCATTCAATGCGGAACCGTTTGGTTTTGATAAGAATGATGTTTGCGAAAACAAGGCTTTTTATGAAGACATTCTTTTGAGATATTTTTATCCTGTAATGAGTGAATTAAATGAACAGTTTTCCGCCGTAAATAAACTGGACAGGCTATATACCAAAATTGCGTGTGAAAAGCCTGATCACAGGATTATCCGCAGAAGCGGACTGCTCTATAAACAAAATGAAAACCTGTTTGTACTCAAATTGTTCGTATTATTTCCTTCCGGCTCCGGTGTATCTATCATGGGAAACAGAATTGCAAAGATGCTCGGAGCCATGCTGAAGAGCATCGAAGACAGTTATTTTCTAATAGATAAAGATGTAATCAGGGAACGCATGATTGTATACAAGAAACAAAAGGCAATCAGGGAGTATTGTAAAGAAAATGATTATAAGGCATTTGTCGCCAACGGCAGCATTCTCCCAAGAAACGGTGATTCCCAGGAGCCGCTTGAAAGTGCCATTCCGTTTCAGAGTCCTGCTTCTCTGCAAAGAGAGATACGGATGCCCGACGGTACAGAGATTATCGGCATGGTGATTCCGAGAGGTATCACGGTCATCACCGGAGCGGGTTTTTCGGGAAAGACGACGTTGCTTGAGGCCGTGCAATGTGGAATATACAATTATATTCCGGGAGATGGAAGGGAATTTATCATCGCGGACGGAAGTCTTATGACTACAAATGCCGAGGACGGAAGGTTTGTCGGAAGAGAAGATATTTCACTTTTTTTCAAAAGTATTCCTTTTCAGGATGTACATCATTTTTCTACCAATCATGCGAGTGGAAGTGTGTCGCAGGCCGCGAATGTCTGTGAAGCCATCTATGCAGGGAGTCATCTGCTGACGATTGATGAGGACAAGAGTGCGACAAACTTCATGATCCGTGATGAGGTTATGAGGCGGATTGTGAAGAATGAAATTATCATACCGTTTACGGATCGCATTCAGACTATTTATCGTCAAAAGGGTGTTTCTGTCATTCTTGTCATTGGCGGATCAAGTGAATACTTGAAAATTGCAGATACCGTTATCTTGATGGAAGAGTATGTACCTAAAGACATTAGCGGGGAAATAAATAACACGATTGAAAAAGTAACGATACAGGATGAAATTGTTGTTATTGATGAGGAAAAGAAAATTGTCCGTCAGGGAGATTCAACGGAGGCACTGTTTATGAAAACCGTTTGCACGGAAGACAGCAAAAAAGCGGTATGCGGTAAGTATGTTTCGGATCTTACCATGGTCCCGTTCGTTGAAACCGGTGAGCAATTACAGACAGTCGCATGTGCCATGAGAAAACTTCTGGCAAATACGGAAAATGAATCTGAAGATTTGGCCGATTTTGCAGATTGTTTCCAAAAACAGCTATTTGAAATTCTTTCTGATGAAATGCAGCATACGGAAACTGCATATCGTGAATGGTGGTTAGATGAAGTTAGAAAGGAAGACCTCTTGATGGGACTTTTGCGAATGAGGGGTATGCGTTTTGCCTAATTGAATTTCAATATTTTTGTTCACTTCTTGACAATATTTTGTATGCTTGGTATAATAAGCAGCGTAACAGCGTAACTAACGTTTTTTATTAAAAAAGGAGGCGATTTTTATGACAATCTTATTTAAGTCGGATGTTGTATTGGTCGCCGGGGTTCTGTGCAATCGTTAATGAAATGATTATATAGAGTTTCTATTGGTGTATATTTAGGCGCATCCGCAAGGATGTGCCTTTTGTCTTTACAGAAAAGTTTCTTATCTAAGATTGTCTGTTTTTCTGCTGCAATCAAAAAAGTAAAAAGAAAGGCGGCAAAGGGAGCGTTTTGCAGGACGGTATACTTTGTCGGACAAAAAGGGGGACACCGATATGAAACGATTGAAACAAAAAATACTTGATATGGATGAGAAGACGAAAACATACAAGGAAATGTATGAAGGGAGGATGTTAGTTTATCCCATCGGTCCCGGTAGGCTGCCCTATGAGGATTTCGACAACACATATTACCGGGAGGAGGTGGCGTATCGGATTGAGCGCACTCATAAACTGGCGTTAGATAAGCCGACAGTGACAATTGCGATACCGGCGGAGTTTCTTGGAATAAAAGAGGCGACGACGGCAGGAGCGGATTTTTGTCTGCGGGAATTTCTGCCGTATATAGAGGCGTTAAATGAGCCGCTTTACAACAGAAACCGCCCGGACAGCGAGAAAGGGAAATATTACTGTTATCAGCCGGGTGGTGAAGTTCTGGTGAGGAACGCCGTGTTTTTTAAGGTATGCACAAGACAGGATTATATATACAGCGGCGGCGCGGCACATCTGATTCCGCCGGAGGAAGCGGGAAAACCGAGACTTTGTCTTTGTCTGCGAATACAGGTACAGCTGCCGGAAAAGCGGATTCGGAAAACGTGTCAGATGTTGACGAAGGACCTGCCGAAAACCGTGGACAGCTATATTGCGCATTTTAACCGAGAGGGATATCTTGCGGCACTGGAACTCGAAAATCTTCAAAAAGAAATCAGGGAGTGGTTAAAGGACAGCGAATATTGCGCCTTTTTGGCAAACGGAAGTATTCTGCCGAGAGGCGGGAACAGCGATCTTCCAAAAGAAAATGCGATTCCGTTTATTTCTGTGCCGGAAGATGAGATTACGGTGTGCGGCATCCGGGGTATGGGAATCCGGCGCGGCGTTACGGTAATTACGGGTGGCGGATATTCCGGAAAATCAACGCTTCTTGAAGCGGTTGCGGCAGGAATTTACGACCATGTGGCGGGAGACGGCAGAGAACTTTGTATTACCGACGTCACGGCAATGGGAATTTCGGGCGAGGACGGAAGAAGTGTAAAGAACGTAAACATCGCGCCGTTTATCCGGTGGATTCCGGGAGGCGATACCGCGCATTTTTCCACGGAACGGGCTTCGGGTTCGACTTCGCAGGCGGCCAATATTATGGAAGCGGTTTCCATGGGGAGCAGACTGCTTCTGATTGACGAGGATCGGAGTGCGACAAACTTTATGATTCGTGACAGTCTGATGCGGGAACTGGTAAAGAAAGAACCGATTACACCTTTTACGGAGCGCGTCAGGGAATTGTATGAAGCGTGCGGCGTGTCTACGGTTCTGGTTATCGGCGGCAGCGGAGAGTATTTATCCGTGGCGGACCGGGTGTATCTGATGGAGGATTACCGGATATTCGACGTAACAAAACAGGCCGGGGAGCTTTGCAAAGAAAGGCGAAAGGAGCGGTCGTTTGTTCCGGCGGACTGGAAACAGGAACGCGTATTAAGTACAGCAGGGTTTTCCTCCTTTGTGCCGGAACTGGGTATGGAGCGCCTTACGGTAACGGACATGGGAGTAATTTATCTCGGAGAAGAGGCGCTCGATATTCGGATGCTGACCGGATTGATTACACAGGCACAGAAAAATGCCGTGGGCTTTTTAATGCGCTATATGGAAGTATTGCAGAACGGAGTCGATATATTAGGGCGCGTGGAAACGGCGCAGAGTGGGCGTAAACTGGACCTGCGGGCGGTGCTGGACGAACTTTATGTAAAAATTGAGGAAGAAGGCCTGGATTGCGTTTTCTCGAATTATTTTACAACCTGTGAGCGTTTTCTTGATTTGCCGCGAAAGGAGGAGGTACTTGCCGCAATCTGCCGGATGAGGCATGTGACGTTTTTGTAGGGAGGAGACTAAGCGGGCGGCTGCCCTGCCATCCGAGAAAAGAACGAGGCTTGCCGGGGGAAATTATTTGCCAAGAAAAAGCAGAAAATCCCTTGACATTTAAAAAGCAAGGTGTTAAAATCAGTTCCAATAGAAACAATAAACCAATGACTAAGAGTAGTAGCCTGTTGGAGAAGCTTTCAGAGAGCTGCGGACGGTGGAATCGCAGCAGTCGGACCGCAGGGGAATGGACTTAGGAGGGCGACCGAACACTTCGGCAGTGCCGGAGCAAGTAGCAGTCGACGGGGACGTAACCCGTTACCAGTACGATTCGCATGATAGTGCGAAGCAGAGAGGGTGAGTTATCACCAAGATGGGTGGCACCGCAGGAGATTCAAGTCCTGTCCCATGTAGCTGACGTATAGTGACATGGGCGGGACTTTTTTTGTGTCATAGGAAATTGCGTTGCATTTCCTATGACACAAAAGCCCTCCGG
>JAFLSZ010000113.1 GCA_022510665.1 Lachnospiraceae bacterium | reverse complement strand
TGCGCAGCTCGCGGATAGGAATTAAATGCTGCGCATTCCGCTCGCGCGCGAAGAGTCGCAAGCGACTCTTTATCCAATAGGCAAAGAGAGCATGAAATTTGGCATAGGGAGCTTGCTCCCATATGCCGAATTCCATGCGAACGCGCCCACGACCGAGCGGCGGAGCCGCGAGGTGAGTGGGAAGCGCGGAGCGCTGGGCCTGCACGAGAAGAAAAAATGCGAACGCGCTTAATAACAAATTAAAAGGAAAGAAGGAAAAAATGATGAAAAAGACAATGAAACGAGTGCTTTGTGCAGCATTTGCGGCAACAATGTTATTAGGAACCGCGGCATGCGGGGGGAAGAAAGTTCCGGTAATCGGCATCAGCCAGTACGGGGAGCATCCGTCTCTCGATAACTGCCGTGAAGGATTCTTAAAAGGTTTAGAGGATGCCGGACTGGTAGAAGGAGAGGATTATACCGTAGATTATCAGAACGCGGGATTTGACGATAATATCTGTACACAGATCGGGCAGACGTTTTCCGCAAATAATGTTGCTCTGATGTGCGCTATTGCGACCAATGCGGCAACGGCTTGTTTCGCGGCGGCGGAAGATAAGGATATTCCGGTGATTTTCACCGCGATTACCGACCCGGTAGAGGCAAAGTTAGACAAGGGCAACATTACCGGTACGTCCGATAAACTGCCGGTAGCGGCTCAGCTTGATTTAATCCGCAAGATGCAGCCGGACGCGAAGACAGTCGGAATTATTTATACGACGAGTGAACCCAACTCCGTATCCGCTATCAGAGAATATCAGGAAAAGGCAGCGGATTACGGATTCACGATTGACGCGGTTGGCGTAACGGCACAGTCCGAAGTGACACAGGCGGCAGATACCTTAATCAGCAGGGGAGTGGACTGCTTCTCCAACCTGACGGACAACACTGTGGTAGGTGTGCTTGCTTCAATTTTGGAAAAGACGAATGAAGCGGGAATCCCGGTTTACGGCAGTGAGGTAGAGCAGGTGACTCTCGGATGCGTAGCCGCGGCGGGTATTGATTATTATGAGCTCGGACGCCAGACCGGTGCCATGGCGGCAAAGGTGTTAAAGGGCGAAGCAAAGGCTTCCGAGATTCCGTACGAAACGATTACCGAGTATGGTATTTACATTAATTCCGGCTCCATTGCCGAGATGGGACTGACCGTTCCGGAGGATGTGAAGGAAAAGGCGATTGAGTCTCAGAAGTAAATTCGAAAGAACCGATATTGGAGTAAACAGATGGTTGATTTAATTATCAGTACGGTGACGCAGGGCTTTATTTACGCCCTGCTGTCCTACGGGATTTTTATTACTTATAAAATTTTGGATTTTCCGGATTTGACGGTGGACGGAAGTTTTCCGCTCGGTGCGGCAATTACCGCGGTGCTTCTTGTAAAGGGTGTAAATCCTTATTTGACGTTACCGGCGGCAATGATAGTCGGCGCACTGGCAGGTCTTGTAACCGGCGTAATTCATGTATGCTTTAAAGTGCGTGACCTCCTTGCGGGAATTATCACAATGACGGCGTTGTTTTCCATCAATCTGCAGATTGCCGGTTCCAATCTGGCGGTTGGGCGCGACGTTGCTACGGTATTTACCGCAGAACCGGTGAAAACGCTGTTTGGCAGTTTTACGCTGCTGCAGCGGAAACTTATCGTTTCATTTTTGCTGGTGGTAATCGTCAAAATAGTGCTTGATTTATATTTTAAAACAAAGAACGGCCTTCTGCTTCGCGCGGTGGGTGATAATGAAGTTCTGGTGACTTCTCTGGCAAAGGATAAAGGAAAGGTAAAGATTCTCGGCCTTGTGATTGCCAACGCGTTGGTAGCGCTTTGCGGCTGTATTGTGTGCCACGAGCAGCGCAGTTTTTCCGCGACGATGGGAACCGGACAGATGGTGTTTGGTCTGGCAACGGTTATTATCGGCACGACGATTTTTAAGGAAAAGGGATTCGTAAAGGGAACGACGGCGGCTGTTATCGGAAGCGTAATTTACAAAGTATGCATTCAGATTGCAATCAGTCTGGGACTCCCGGCCAACCTGTTAAAACTGGTGACGGCGGTATTGTTCCTCGTGATTCTTGTGTTCGGAAACCGTCAGAAGGGAGGCAGTAAGACAAATGCTTGAAATGCGGCACATTTCTAAGATATATAATGCCGGCACGGTAACGCAGATGTGCCTGTTTGACGATTTTAATCTGACGGTGGACGACGGTGAATTTGTGTCGGTCGTAGGCAGCAACGGGAGCGGAAAAACTTCCATGCTGAATATTATCTGCGGCAGTATTCCGATTGACGAAGGTCAGGTTTTAATTAACGGACAGAGCATCGACCGTATGAAAGAGTACGAGCGGTATAAAAGAATGGGGCGGGTTTACCAGAATCCGGCGCTTGGAACCTGTCCGAATATGACGATTCTGGAAAATATGTCGTTGGCGGACCACAAAGGAAAGCGTTTTGGGCTTTCCGGCGGAGTAAATAAGGCGCGGGCAGGGTATTATAAGGAGCAGCTCGCAAGTCTCGGACTTGGTTTGGAAGACAAGATGCATGTAAAACTTGGAGCGTTATCCGGCGGTCAGAGGCAGGCGGTTTCCCTTGTAATGGCAACGCTTACGCCGCTTGATTTCCTGATTTTAGACGAACATACGGCGGCGCTTGACCCGCATACGGCGGAGATTATTATGCGGCTCACGGATAAGGTGGTAAAGGAAAAGAAGCTGACTGCGATTATGGTAACACATAATCTGCGCTATGCGGTCGAATACGGAAGCCGTCTGCTTATGATGGATAAAGGGAAAATTGTAATGGATAAATCCGGCAAAGAAAAGGAAACTATGGTAACCGATGATATTTTGCATGTGTTTAACCGAATCAGCATTGAGTGCGGAAACTAAGGGGTACACACAAAGAAGCGGAAAGGAAGCGGCAGAATGGAAAAAGAAACGGAACATAAAACAATAGAGGAACGCGTAGTTGCGTTACTGCAGGAAAAAAAATTCCGGATTTCTTTTGCGGAATCCTGTACGGGAGGCTTGTGCTGTGCCCGGCTGGTGAATGTGCCGAGCGCTTCCACGGTATTTGACGCGGGCGTGGTAACTTATGCAAATGAAGCAAAAATCAGGTATCTCGGTGTAAAGCCGAAAACAATAGAAACCTATGGCGTTGTGAGCGAATCGGTTGCCGGTGAAATGGCGGAAGGTGCAGCGAAGATGCAGAACGCGCAGGTCGGCGTCGGAGTTTCCGGCATCGCGGGGCCGGACGGCGGCAGCAAAGAAAAGCCGGTGGGTATGGTCTGCTTCGGCTTTTATGTAGACGGGACACTTGTGACAGAAACGAAACAGTTCGGAAGTATCGGCAGAAACCGGGTCAGGGAAGCATCGGCAGAGTTTGTATTTGAGACGCTGGAACGGCTGCTGCAGGAAGCAGGAGGATGCGCCGGATGAGACAGTATGAACATAAAGTACAATATTACGAAACCGATAAAATGGGAATCGTACACCATTCGAATTACATTCGGTGGATGGAGGAAGCACGCGTTGATTTTTTGGAACAAATCGGCTGGGGATTTGATAAATTAGAATCCTTTGGCATTGTTTCTCCGGTTACCGCGGTAACCTGCGCTTATAAAGCAAGTACGGTTTTTCCGGAAATAATTTCTATTTTTGTCACGGTGGAAGAATTTAAAGGCGTGAGATTAAAGTTAAAATATGAGATGAGGAAAGCGGACAATACTCTGGCGTGCGAAGGGCATTCGGAACATTGCTTTCTCGATGCAGACGGGAGAGTCGTCCGCTTAAAGAAAGAGTATCCGGAGTTTTATGAGGTGTTGGTGAGTCTGGCAAAGTAAAAGCAGAAAACGCAGACAGGGCGCGGACGGTTTTGTCCGCGCCCCTTGTTGTTTTACAGCCGTTAAAAGGAGGGTAAAATATTTCTGTCTATTTTATTACTGTGCAATAGGGGAAGCGCCTTCCGCCTTTTTAAAGCAGAATACATTCCAGGAGAGCGGCTTTATTTCGGCCGTAAGTTTTCCTCCGGCAAACGGGTTGTCGGTTATGGACTTCGGTAAAAGCACGTCAGGCTGCTCATAAGTGTTTCTGTCGTCCAGATTCTTGCAGAAAAGTTCAATCTGCTCCTTAAAGTCGTAACCCTCAAAAGCGCGGACATCCATTTCGAGCGGATAGGAAGAATCCACGTTTCTGTTAATTACAAAGATATTCAGGCTTCCGGTAGAATCGTCCCACGCGGCAGCGGTGTCTACATAAGGAAGTCCTTCCTTGCCTATGTACTGCGAGGTATCGTTTACGGCATACCCCGGAATATCAAAAGTTTCACATTGCGTATCCATCTGTAAAGAAATACCGCGCGCGTACTGCATAAGCTGCATAAAAACGTAATGGGACGCGGACTTCCATACATGGTCGTGGTTTGAGGAGCAGAGCGCGCCCAGACCGCCGGTCATACATCCGATTTTTACGCGGTCTGCGTGACGCAGGAAAGCGAGCTGTATGGATGCCATGGACAGCGCGTGAAGCATGTCGCCGCCCCGGAAAGGAAACTCTCTCATATTGTCAGGGTCATGCAGTATGTACTTCCGGTTAGGGTCAAACACATAGTGCGACGCAGCCATGTTGTGAGGGCCGTATCCCGGATGCAGCGGCTCGTTCGGACGAACCATTGCGCCGTATTCGTCAAACGAAAGCATTACTTTTTTCGGGGAACGCATTTTTGTCTGAATCAGGTCGCAGAGGGCAACTTCCGCATTGATAAAGTCTTCGTAGTAGCAGGAACCGCCTAAGAGAGCCCTGTAATCACCTTCCGGCGCGCTGTGATAGTGGTGCATGGAAATATAGTCTACCGTTTCGTAGCATTGATTCAAAACGTCTTCTTCCCATTGCGGATAAGAACCCATCCATAAGGAGGAAGAAGCGCATACAGCGGTCTCAATGGTAGGGTCTACCCATTTCATAACCTTTGAAACTTCGTTGCACAAAATACCGTAGCCTTTCGGATTTTTGTCCCAGGCTCCGATCTGCCAAGGTCCGTCCATTTCATTCCCCAAATACCATGTCTTAACGCCGTAAGGTTTTTCGTGTCCGTTCTGGCGGCGCAGGTCGGACCAATAAGTGCCCTTCTCATGGTTGGTGTACTCCACGATATGGAGAGCGTCTCTGATATCGCCGGTACCAAGATTGATGGTATACATGGCCTCGGCGTTTACCAGCTCCGCCCACTGCAGATATTCGTCATGTCCTACTTCATTTGTGATATACTGGTGCCATGCCAGATCCAAATGCGTTTTACGCGATTCCTTCGGACCGATGGAATCTTTCCATTCCCAGCCGGATACAAAGTTGCCGCCCGGAAGACGGATGGCAGGCATATTGGTTGCCTTGAGCGCGTCGATGATATCCTGACGGAAGCCCTGTACGTTTGCGGTCGGGTGTTTCGGGTTATACATGGTTCCGTTTACCATGGTTCCAATCGGCTCAAGGAAGGTGCTGAAAAGCCGGGGAGATATTTCTCCGATGGAAAAGGACGGGTGAACTGTAATTTTTGCTTTTTGCGCCATAAGAAAACCTCCTGAAATAAATATTTAAGATATTGAATTAGAATTCAAATCTATTATCTATATTGTAACAAGCGGCGCTGTGTGTGTCAATCTTCTGTTTAAAAATATGAACGGAAAATACTCGAATTTCCCCATTTTATATATTCCGTAAATTGCACGCTGTCTTATTTTTACATTTGTTCGAAGAACCGCGTTTTTAGCGGAGCCGGAATCACCTATTAGAGCCGGTTAGACGCGAGGACGCACCGAGCGGTTTAGCGGCTCTTAGAGGAAGTCCGGTGCAGCGTTGCGCATGCAAAAATAAGACAGCGTG
>JAFLSZ010000112.1 GCA_022510665.1 Lachnospiraceae bacterium | reverse complement strand
CTCCCCTTTCAGTTAGTCAGGTATACTAACCGCTTGTAAGAATCCGCCACGCCCGAAGCCACCGCCGCTTAGTGCGACAGCCCATACTGCCGCTCTTACTTTACAACAACCTTTTTATAATTCTTCTTACCGCGGCGGACTACCAGTCCGTCTCCGAAGTCTTCTGCCGTAAATTCTTTCTTAATATCCGTAATCTTTTCTTCGTTTACGGTAACACCGCCCTGCTCAACGGCGCGTCTTGCCTCGGAACGGCTCGGATTTAATCCCGCTTTTACCAAGATGCTGATAATATCAATCTTACCGTCCGCAAAGTCCTCTCCGGTAAGTTCCGTCGTCGGCATATTCTCCAGACTGCCGCCGCCCGCAAACAGCGCCCTCGCGCTCTCCTGTGCCTTGGCTGCCTCCTCTTCTCCGTGTACGAGCTTGGTAAGTTCAAACGCAAGAATCTCCTTTGCGGTATTTAACTGGCTGCCTTCCCAGCCTTCCATTTTTTCGACTTCTTCCAACGGAAGGAAGGTCAGCATTTTAATGCACTTTAATACGTCGGCGTCCGCCACGTTTCTCCAGTACTGGTAAAACTCAAACGGAGAAGTCTTTTCCGCGTCAAGCCATACCGCGCCTTTCTGGGTCTTTCCCATCTTATTTCCTTCGGAGTTTAACAAAAGCGTAATCGTCATGGCATACGCGTCTTTTCCCAGTTTTCTGCGGATTAACTCCGTGCCGCCAAGCATATTCGACCACTGATCGTCCCCGCCGAACTGCATATTACAGCCGTATTTCTGGTACAGGGCAAGGAAATCGTAGCTCTGCATAATCATGTAGTTAAACTCTAAGAAGCTTAACCCCTTTTCCATACGCTGCTTGTAGCACTCCGCAGTCAGCATACGGTTTACGGAAAAGTGCGGTCCGATGTCGCGAAGCATTTCCACATAATTCAAATCAAGCAGCCAGTCCGCATTGTTTACCAACAGCGCCTTTCCTTCGGAAAAGTCCACAAAACGGCTCATCTGCTTCTTGAAACACTCTACGTTGTGCGCAATCGTTTCCTTTGTCATCATCTGACGCATATCGCTTCTTCCCGACGGGTCGCCAATCATTGCCGTACCTCCGCCAATCAATGCAATCGGCTTATTTCCCGCCATCTGTAAACGCTTCATCAAACAAAGCGCCATAAAATGTCCGACATGCAGACTGTCCGCCGTCGGGTCAAAGCCGATATAAAACGTCGCTTTTCCGTTGTTAATCAGTTCTTTAATTTCTTCTTCGTCGGTCAGCTGTGCCAGCAGTCCTCTGGCTTTCAGCTCATCAAAAATCGTCATGCTGTTTCCTCCTTTAATCTCTTTAAATTTTATTGTTCCTCTCCGCGCGCTGCGCAATACCGTCATAGGAAACGCGAAGTAATTTCCTACAACATAAAAACCCCCGCCCTTTTTTCAAAGGGCGAGGGTATTATCTCTCGCGTTACCACCTTTTTTCACATCCGGCTCACACCGGCTGCCTCACTAAGTACAAAGAATCTCCAAAAACCGGCATTCTCTTATACTCCTGCACGATAACGTGTGCGGGGACCTTCATCCCGCTGCCCGTCGCAGCCTACTTGCGTCGCTTTCGGTGCGAAGCTCCAAGACGTATTCGTTACAAGCTTCCCCTGCGCCTCTCATCTGCCGGCTGCTTTCTGTAGGTTTCCCCCTGCAACTACTTCTTCTTTTCACTGCCTCTGACACCGATTATAACGGGTTCAAAAAAGTTTGTCAAGAAAATTTTATTCAAAAACTTCCAAGACACTGCTGCCCTCGGCCACAAAAGCAATATACCGGCTGATATCGGCATGAACCTTTACCGTCTGCTTCCCCGGATAGACTTTTTTATCCAGTACGGACACCCAGTTTCCTTCCGGAAGATAAACCTCACGTTCTACCTGCCCTTTTTCCATAATAGGCGCAAACAGAATATCTTCCCCGAACATATACTGGTCTTCCAGCGTATAACATACTTCATCCGTATCATAATCGTAAAACATCGGGCGCATCAGCGGA
Organism: Lachnospiraceae bacterium; assembly: GCA_022510665.1. GTDB lineage: Bacteria > Bacillota > Clostridia > Lachnospirales > Lachnospiraceae > SIG307. Next base: position 4,085 of record JAFLSZ010000112.1, on the reverse strand, counting down.
GAACCCGTTTTGCTCGCAATATCCATATATTTCATAATATACGGCCTGAGCTTTTCTCTCGTTTCAATCAGCTTCTTTATAATGACGTAGTTTTCCTCTCCAAACGCCCAGATTTCATTCGGTCCGCCGCTTCTTTCAATAATCCCCGGATTCGGTTCCGGCTGATTCGGCGTGCGGCGTCTGGCTCCGTGAAGACGCATAATCGGTGAAAACAACCCAAACTGGAACCAGCGGACAATCAGCTCCCTGAAATCCTCGCTTTCCGTATCCCCGGACAAAAATCCTCCGATATCACTGTTCCACCACGGGATTCCACACATTCCCATCGACAGTCCGCTTGTAACACTCTGTTTTAACGCCCTCCAGTCGGACACAATATCGCCGTTCCATACAGCGGCCCCGTACTTCTGGCTTCCCGGATACGCCGCCCTCGTCAAAGATATAATTTCCGTCTCACCTGCCTCCTGTAATCCTTCATACAGCATCTTCACATAATAATACGGATAAAGCATTGCGGTCTGCGCACCGTTTCCCAAATAAAAATGCAAATGTCCGAACTGCTGCGGATGTACTTCCGGTTCCGCCTCGTCCAGCCAGAAATTCCGAATACCGTACTTATAATAATTTTCTTTAATCTTTCCCCATACAAACTTTCTGGTTTCCGGATTCATCGTATCAATAAACGTCTGCAGCCCGTAGAAAGAAAATGTGCCGTATTGTCCGTTCTCCGTGCGGACCAGCATATTCTTTTCGTTCATTTCCTCGTAATTTTCACTATTCGGATTAATCGTAGGCCAGATTGACACGATGAGCTTTATCCCCATCTCGTCCAGCTCCTTACACATTGCCGCAGGGTCCGGCCAGTACTTTTTATCAAACTTCCATTCTCCCTGCTCCGTCCAATGAAAATAATCAATGACAATGGCGTCAATCGGTATCCCTCTTTTCTTGTACTCTCTGGCTACTCCCAGCAGCTCCTCCTGACTTTCATAACGGAGTTTGCACTGCCAGAAACCGGAAGCCCACTGCGGAAACTGCGGGGCATATCCCGTCAAATCCGCGTAAGTCTTCATAACGTCCGCCGGTCTGTCGCCCACAAACACAAGATAATCCGCCTGATATGTACTGTCGCTGCACCACATTGTATGATTCCTTGTAGTCTCACATCTGCCGGGTGCCGGATTATTCCAGAAAAAGCCGTACCCAAGCGAAGAATACAAAAAAGGCAGCGTTGACTTGGTGTTATAATGAAGCAGATTGCACGTGCTTCCCTTACGGTCAAACGCGTCTTCCGTTTCCTGTCCCAGTCCGTAAAAATGCTCCCCCTCATTCGCCTCAAAAATCACCTTTGTGGCATAGTGGTCTCCTTCCGTGTGAATATATTTATTTGTATAATCGCCCTCCTGCCTCGTTTTCAGAATCAATTTATCTTTCTTGTAAAAACACACAATCCCGCCATACCACGGAAACCCTGCCTCTATGGTCGCCTTAATATCCCCGTTGGTGATTGACGCAAAGGACTCGTTTCCCTCGACAACACACTCCGCCGGAGCCGTCGGCGGCAGCAGCGTCCAGCTCTCGTCCGACACGACCGAATTTCTCGTGGTGCGGCAGCGCAGACAATTCCTTCCGTACGGCTCAATTACTACCAGCTCATCTCTTCTTTGAAATATCAGTTTATCTTTCTCCAATACTATTTTTCCCATAACTTCTACCTCTCGAAATATATCGTTGATGTGTTACTCCTTGATTATATCATATCTTTCGGGAAAAAAATATATTATTCTTTGCAAAGCGTTCTTTTTCATGGTATAATAACGGCAAAGGCAGAGCAGGCAAGATGCGAAACGAAGCACGGAGACATATGTTTTGTCTCCGGTGCTTCGGATACACAGATTGCGCCGCGAGCCTGCGAGCCTTGAAAACCGAAGGATTTCAAGGCTCTGCCGGAGCAGTTATAAAAACAAAATTCATTCAGGAGGAAACATCTATGGCATGGTATGACGAGGCCATTTTCTATCACATTTATCCGTTAGGACTGACAGGTGCTCCGAAACAAAACACTTACGGTGAACCGGAACACCGTTTAAATACGTTGATTCCTTGGATTTCCCATATCAAAGAAACCGGCTGCAATGCGATTTACATAGGCCCGCTCTTTGAGTCCGCCGGACACGGCTACGAAACCACGGATTACAAAAAATTAGACAGCCGCCTCGGCACCAACGAAGACCTTACAAACTTCGTAAAAGAGTGCCACGGACAGGGAATCCGGGTTATTTTAGACGGCGTATTTAACCATACCGGCAGAGACTTTTTCGCCTTTCGGGACCTTCTGAAAAACAGGGAAAACTCCCCATATAAAGACTGGTACTGCAACGTGAATTTCTGGGGAAATAACGAATACAACGACGGTTTTTCTTACGAAAACTGGGGCGGTTACAATCTGCTCGTCAAATTAAACCAGCACAATCCGGCGGTCAAAGACTATATCTGCGACGTAATCCGCTTCTGGGTGAGCGAATTTGATATCGACGGCATCCGTCTGGATGCCGCGGACGTTCTGAACTTTGAATATATGCGCACGCTCCGCCATGTGGCAAACGAAGTAAAGCCTGAGTTTTGGCTGATGGGTGAAGTCATCCACGGCGATTACAGCCGCTGGGTAAACGAAGGTACGCTGCATTCCGTCACCAACTACCACCTGCACAAGGCGCTTTACTCCGGCCACAACGACCACAATTACTTTGAAATCGCACACACGGTAAAACGCCTCTACGAAATGGGCGGCTGCCGTCCGGACGGGCTGAAACTCTACAATTTTGTGGACAACCATGACGTAGAGCGGATTTATACCAAACTGGCAAATAAGGCGCACTTTACGCCGGTTCATGTCCTGCTCTACACTCTGCCGGGGATTCCGTCCGTCTATTACGGTTCGGAGTTTGGAATCGAAGGCAGAAAGGAGCGTTTTTCCGACGACTCCCTGCGCCCTGCGCTTTCCCTTTCCGATTACGCGGACGCGGTAAAATCAAACCCATGTACTCGCCTGCTTGCGGCACTGGGGCGTATCCGTCAGAATACGCCGGCGCTCTCTTACGGTGATTATAAAGAACTGCTGTTGAAAAACCGCCAGTACGCGTTTGCCAGAAACCATAACGGAACTACCGTCCTTGTTACCGTAAACAACGACGAAAGCGACTACGTTATGACACTTCCCTGCGGCAGTGCCGCGGAATATATCGGCGCCCTGTCCGGTGAAAAAGTATCCGCAACCGACGGGCATATTACGGTCAATGTCAAAGCAAACGCGGGAGAAATCTGGATTCCTGCACAGGCTTTTTCGGAAAACATAACTTCCACGGAAATCCAAATCCCTTCGGCCTCCGATGCGGTACAGGAAAACGCAGCGGAACCGGCTGCTGAAAACGAAAGCACCGAAACGCAAGCCATGCAAAACAAAACTCCGGAAACACAAACCCCGGTACAGGAAACCGTGGAAAACACCGCCTCTGTTGACGAATCTTTTGAAAAAGGGAAAATCGCAGGACTTCAGGAAGCCATTCTCGCGATTATGGAAAAGAAAGGCCCTGTTACCGACCGTATGCGGCAGGATGTCTATAATAATACCCACCATGACTCGCTGGTGAACTGGGTGAAAAGTTTTTATTGATAAATTAAGAAAATAAATGTAAAACGCCCTGATAACTGCATATCGGGGCGTTTTTTAATTATGTTTTTTAATATCCTTGTGGACTGAAGCAATTATTATTACTTTTGCAAGCCCGGCTATTCTTGACTGTATCCTGCAATCTCTGCCTCATTATGATTTAGCGGGGCGCTGTTCTGATTCACGATGGCAGCAAAAAGAGTAATCAAATCTTCTCATCATGCAGCCTCCATTTCTGCATATTATTATGCCATATTATATGCAGAAAATCAATAAGATAATCAAGATTACTGCATATTTTATCTGAAAACATATGCAGCAATTATCATCGGCACAATTCATGGGGATACATATCTCCCAAAGCCCTCGGCGTTTGAGAGCGAAATACACCCAGTGCACAAACTTCGTTTATGCA
>JAFLSZ010000111.1 GCA_022510665.1 Lachnospiraceae bacterium | reverse complement strand
GACAGAGTCTCGGTTTGGCTATATAACCAGTCCAGAAATTTGTCCGCACCCCCAAGCATCTAAAAAATGCGGAAACTCAAGGCAATGAATACTTGCATTTTGGGTTATGATATGCTACTATGGAAGAAAAGAAACGCTATGAGGAAGTTTTTCAATACGGTTCAGTAAATTTTCCCTAATTTATAATATGTTTATAAAGACTGAGACAACATAAAGGATTGTAATTTAAGGAGGTTTTATGGAAGATTATTTTAGTATGACAATTGCACAACTAAAAGAACACGCAAAGGCGAAGGGGATAAAGGGAGTCTCCACTATGAAAAAGCAGGAGCTGGCGGAACTTCTTTCTGCGGCAGACCACGCAGCGTCCCGGAAGCAGAAAGCAAAGCAAGAGGAAAAGACCGTGAAAAAAGGTGTCGTGAAGGCTGAGGCTGTTTCGGCGGACAAGCCTGCCCAAACGGTTTTACAGCACGAGCAGCATTCGGTGAGAAAGCCGGTACAGCCACAGGGTGCAGGTACATTACAGGGCCGTCAGACAGGAAAGACACAGCCGCAGGGAGCAGGCGCGGGAAGGGAGCGTCAGGCGGGCAGACCGGCACAGCCGCAGGGTGCAGGAACACCGCAGGAACGTCCGGAAAGAAGGCCGATACAGTCACAAGGTGCAGGAGCACCGCAGGAGCGTCCGGAGAAAAGACCGATGCAGTCTCAGGGCGGGACATCAGAGGCAACAGCATATTCTCAGCAGCGGTTTGACCCGGAGAAGACTACTCCTGCAGATATACAGAGCCTTGACAGCGGAGAGACAAGAGTCGGTATTTTGGAAATAATGTCGGAGAATTTTGGTTTTATCCGCTGCGATAATTACCTTCCGGGAGAAAATGATGTGTATGTTTCACCGGCACAGATCCGCCGTTTCGGTTTAAAAACGGGGGATATTATCTGCGGCAATACGAAGATACGCACACAGGGAGAGAAGTTCAGCGCACTGCTTTATATTAAGAACGTAAACGGTATTTCCGTGGAAGAAATCGCGAAGCGTAAGCGTTTTGAAGACCTGACCCCGATTTTCCCGAATGAGCGGATTCATTTAGAAACGCCGGGGTGCAGTTTGTCCATGCGTATGGTGGATTTGATTTCCCCGATTGGCAAGGGACAGCGCGGTATGATTGTTTCCCAGCCGAAGGCAGGTAAGACGACGCTTTTAAAGCAGATTGCAAAAGCGATTACCGCAAACCATCCGGATATGAATATGATTATTCTTCTGATTGACGAACGTCCGGAGGAAGTAACGGATATTAAAGAGTCCATTGAAGGAAAGAAAGTAGAAGTCATTTATTCTACTTTTGACGAGTTGCCGGAGAATCATAAGAGGGTTTCCGAAATGGTAATTGAGCGCGCAAAGCGTCTGGTAGAGCAAAAGCAGGATGTCGTAATTTTACTTGACAGCATTACACGTCTGGCGCGTGCCTACAATCTTACGATTCCTGCAAGCGGCAGAACCCTGTCCGGCGGTCTTGATCCGGCGGCCCTTCATATGCCTAAAAAGTTCTTCGGCGCGGCGCGAAATATGCGTGAGGGAGGCAGCCTTACAATTTTGGCAACGGCGCTTGTGGAAACCGGAAGCCGTATGGATGACGTGGTATTTGAGGAATTTAAGGGAACGGGTAATATGGAACTGCAATTGGACCGCAATCTCTCCGAACGCAGAGTGTTCCCGGCGATAGACCTGCCGCGTTCCAGTACGAGACGGGACGACCTGCTTTTAACAAAGGATGAACAGGAAGCAACCGCCTTAATACGTCGTATGTTCAGCGGTGCGAAAGCGGAAGAGTCTTTGGAAAACATTATGCGTACTTTTCAGAATACGAAAAATAACGCGGAGTTTGTAGAAATGATTAAGAAGTACCGATAAAGGAGAAAGGCACAATGTCTGCAATTCAGAATGACTGGCTTCCGGCAATCAATGCGGAGTTTAAGAAACCGTACTATGCGCAGTTATACCGGTTTGTAAAAGAGGAATATGCGAAAACGGTAGTGTTTCCGCCGTCAGATGAGATTTTTTCGGCACTGCATCTGACCCCGTTGTCAAAAGTGAAAGTAGTAATTATCGGGCAGGACCCGTATCATAATGTGGGACAGGCCCACGGTCTTTGCTTTTCCGTAAGACCGGATGTGGAAATTCCGCCTTCCTTAGTCAATATCTATAAAGAATTGCAGACAGACTGCGGATGCCGGATTCCGAACAACGGTTATCTTGTAAAGTGGGCGGAACAGGGTGTACTTCTTTTAAATACCGTACTTACTGTCCGGGCGCATCAGGCAAACTCCCATCAGGGGAAAGGGTGGGAGCAGTTTACCGATGCGATTATAAAGGCGGTCAATGCCGAAGACCGTCCGATTGTCTACCTTCTTTGGGGACGGCCCGCACAGAGCAAAATGTCAATGTTAAACAATCCGAAACATAAGGTGCTTACGGCTCCTCATCCGAGTCCGCTTTCCGCACACAGGGGATTCTTCGGATGCGGGCATTTTTCCAAGGCAAATGCTTTTTTGGAGGAAAACGGGCTGAAGCCGATTGACTGGCAAATAGAGGATGTGTAAAAGAAAGGGCGCCTGTAAGTCTTTTAAAGTTTTAAGACTTACAGGCACCCTCTTTGATTTCTAATATAGAGTTTTTTACTGCCTCATCTGCTTTGCCGCAGTTGCAAGCATCAGTTTAATGCGGTTTAACTGGTTTACTTCCGAAGCACCCGGGTCGTAGTCCACGGCAACAATGTTACTTTCCGGGTGGCGGCGGCGCAGTTCTTTGATTACGCCTTTTCCGACAACGTGGTTCGGCAGGCAGGCAAACGGCTGCGTGCAGACGATGTTCGGAACGCCGGAGTGAATGAGCTCAACCATCTCCGCGGTAAGGAACCACCCTTCGCCGGTCTGGTTTCCGCAGGAAACAATATCCTCCGCATAGCCTGCGAGTGTCGAAATCTTTACCGGAGCGGTAAAGTGTCTGCTTGCTTCCAGTTCTTTTCTGGCTGTACTGCGGTAATGTTCAAGGAAAGCGTATATCAGGTTGTTAATGTTTTTGCTTTTCTTTGACTTTCCGAGGTAGTCCGCCTTAAAGTTCGAGTTATACATCGTATAATGCAGGAAATCCAATAAATCCGGTACAACGGCTTCCGCGCCTTCGGCCTCTAACAGTTCCACGAGGTAGTTATTTGCCGCCGGAAGGAACTTAACTAAAATTTCGCCTACAACGCCTACCCGCGGCTTCTTTAAAGTTTCGTCAATCGGAAGTGAGTCGAACTCCCGAATCATGGCACGGAGATTTTTCTTAAACGTGCTGTACTTCGGAGTCGTGACTGCCTGTTCGCAGACGACGCTCCACTTTTCGTAAAGTCGGTCCGCGGAGCCTTTTTCTAATTCATACGGGCGCATACGGTACAGGACGCGCATTAAAACGTCACCGTAAATAACCGCCTGTAATACGCCCTGTAACATTTTCGGCGTGTAGGTCAGTCCCGGATTCTTTTCAATTCCCGAGGTGCTGATAGAGACAACCGGAATATGGCCCATGCCGGCTTTCTGCAGGGCGCGTCGGATAAAACCGATATAGTTGGTGGCGCGGCATCCGCCGCCGGTCTGGGTAATCATAACCGCCACTTTGTTGATATCATATTTGCCGGAAAGCAGTGCTTCCATAATCTGTCCGACTACCATAAGGGAAGGGTAGCAGGCGTCATTATTTACATATTTTAAGCCTACGTCTACCGCCTTTCTGCCGTCGTTATCAAGGACAACGACATTGTAGCCGCTGGCATGAAGGGCGGGTTCCAAAATGCGGAAATGAATCGGTGACATCTGCGGCGCTAAAAGCGTGTAATTTTCTCTCATTTCTTCGGTAAAGATAACACGGTGATGTGCCGCGTCTGCCGTATGCGGTACAATACCCTTGCGTCTGCGGTCTGCGACTGCGGAGAGCAGGGAACGGATACGGATGCGTGCCGCGCCGAGATTATTTACCTCGTCAATCTTTAATACGGTGTAAATCTTTCCGGAAGCGGTTAAAATGTCGCTGACCTGATCCGTGGTTACGGCATCGAGACCGCAGCCGAAGGAGTTTAACTGGATTAATTCCAGATTGTCCTGCGTGCGGACAAAAGAGGCGGCCGCGTACAGTCTGGAATGGTACATCCACTGGTCTACGACAATGGTAGGGCGGTCCACCGTCCCAAGGTGGGAGACGGAGTCCTCCGTCAATACCGCGACGTCATAGGAAGTAATCAATTCCGGAATACCGTGGTTGATTTCCGGGTCAATATGGTACGGTCTGCCCGCGAGGACAATACCGAGCTTTCCGGTTTTCTTTAAATAGTCCAGAGCCTCTTCTCCGGCACGTTTCATATCCTGTCTTGCGGCAGCCAGCTCATCCCAGGCCTTTTTGGCTGCAGCGGATACTTCGTCCGCCGGAATACCGCGTTCTTTCATAATCTGTACCAGCCGTTTGGCTGCGATTTCCCTGCTTTCCAAAGAAAGGAACGGGTTGGCAAAGTCGATTCGTTCGCTGCGGAGTTCTTCTACGTTATTTTTAATATTTTCGCCGTAAGAAGTAACAATCGGGCAGTTGTAGTGATTTCCGGCATCCGAGAACTCTTTGCGCTCGTAAGGAATGCAAGGGTAGAAAATAAAGGTTACACCTTCTTTAATCAGCCATGAAATATGACCGTGGGCGAGCTTTGCCGGATAACATTCGGATTCGCTCGGAATGGACTCAATACCCATTTCGTATATCTTCCGGCTGGAATTGGGGGAAAGTACCACACGGTAGCCCAGTTCCGTAAAGAAAGTATGCCAAAACGGGTAATTTTCGTAAAGATTCAGGACACGCGGAATCCCGACGCTGCCCCGCTTTGCCTGGGTTTCGGTAAGCGGCGCATAGTCAAAATAACGCTTTAACTTGTAGGCAAACAAGTTCGGAATATCCTGGTTGCTCTTTTCTTTACCAAGTCCTTTTTCACAGCGGTTGCCGGAGATAAAGCGGCGGTCGCCGGAAAAACGGTTTACGGTCAGAAGACAGCTGTTTGTACAGCCTTTACAGCGTGTCATGGTAGTTTCAAATTTCAGTTCGTTCAGCGCTTCCGGAGAAAGAAGCGTAGTTTCCTGCCCGGTGTAGTGTTCCCGCGCCAACAGAGCGGCGCCGAAAGCTCCCATAATTCCCGCGATATCCGGGCGGATTGCTTCGCATCCGGAAATTTTTTCAAAACTGCGGAGTACGGCGTTGTTGTAGAACGTACCGCCTTGCACGACAACCTTCTTTCCCAAATCTTTCGGGTCGGAAATCTTGATTACTTTATAAAGGGCATTCTTAATAACGGAATACGCGAGACCTGCGGAAATATCCGCGACAGTAGCGCCTTCCTTTTGCGCCTGTTTTACCTTGGAATTCATAAATACGGTACAGCGCGTGCCAAGGTCAATCGGGTTTTCGGCAAACAGCGCGATTTTTGAAAAGTCCGCGACCTCATAGTTTAAGGACTTTGCAAAAGTTTCGATAAAGGAACCGCACCCCGAGGAACAGGCTTCGTTTAACTGTACGCTGTCCACGGAGGAATTTTTGATTTTAATGCATTTCATATCCTGCCCGCCGATATCGAGGATACAGTCTACATCCGGCGCGAAAAACGCGGCGGCGTGATAGTGCGCCACGGTTTCCACTTCACCCTCGTCCAACATAAGGGCGGCTTTAATTAAGGCTTCGCCGTAGCCGGTGGAGCAGGAGCGGACAATCTGCGCGTCCTTCGGGAGCAGGGAATAAATTTCTTTGACTGCTTTGATGGTAGTCTTTAACGGACTGCCGTTGTTGTTGCTGTAAAAAGAATATAACAGCGTACCGTCCTCGCCGACAAGCGCCGCCTTGGTGGTGGTGGAACCCGCGTCGATACCGAGGAAACATTTTCCGCGATAAGAGGTCAGTTCCGCCTTTTTGACGGTATGGGCATCGTGGCGTTTTAAAAATGCCTGATAGCTTTTTTCGTCGGAAAACAGAGGTTCCATACGGGTGACTTCAAACTCCATTTTAATTCCGGTACGCAGGCGTGTTATCATATCCGTCAGTGAAACAAAAGCGTCTTCTTTTGCGTTCATGGCGGAGCCGATTGCCGCGAACAGGTGGGAATGTTCCGGCGCGATAACCTGAGACGGAGTTAAATTGAGGGTGCGGACAAATGCGGCTTTCAGTTCCGTTAAAAAGTGGAGCGGGCCGCCTAAAAACGCGACGTTTCCGCGAATCGGCTTGCCGCAGGCAAGACCGCTGATGGTCTGGTTGACTACTGCCTGAAAAATGGAAGCGG
>JAFLSZ010000110.1 GCA_022510665.1 Lachnospiraceae bacterium | reverse complement strand
TCTCTTACTAAATTATTTTCAAACGGCAGACATTCTCTATTTTTTTTCTTTTTTGCACGCCTGATTTACTACTTTGTTTATTTTAATAAAATCGCCGACCGCCTGTTTTCCGATTTTAAAAATACGCTTCATGTTGATGGAATTGACACCGCCCTGTCTTGGCCGGAACGTAATCGGAATATACTTTACCGGAAGCTTCTTTTTCGCGAAAATCACGGAAATTACCACATTGGACAAGTTATAGTCCTTTGGAATCAGCGGCAGCACATTCTTTAATTCCTCCGCCTGCATCAGACGAAACGGCGTATTGGCGTCCGTCAGCTTTACATGGAATAAAAGGAAACAGACAAGTTTGAGCGTCTTCGTAACAAACACTCTGGACGCGCCGTCTTCCCGCTTATTGCGGTGTCCGATTACCATCGCATAATCATTGCGCAGTTTCCAGAACTGCGCAAACTCCTCCGCTCTCGTCTGTCCGTCGGAGTCTGTCTGGAATACAAAATCTGCCCCCTGGGAAAGAGCATAGTTATACCCGTACAGCAGCGTGGCGCCATGTCCGCCGTTCGGCTTGGTCAGGGCAATTAACTGCGGATGCGTCTTTTCCGCCTCCTTTAACATGGCATAGGTATTATCTTTGCTTCCGTCGTCAATAATTACCAGACGGCTTTCCCCGCCGCAGCTTACGGCAACCGGATGCCAGTCTTCAATGACACTTTGAATCGTTTCCTGCTCGTTGTAAGCGGGAATTACAATATACAGTTTCTCCATGCGATAACTCCTTTTATCTTCTATTTTGCGATTTTTTCCTCAAACAGATTCAGCGCGCTCCGCACAACGGCATCCATATTGTAATAACGATACTCTGCCAGCCTGCCGAGGAAAAATACGTTCGTCTCCTTCTCCATCTCGGCACGGTACTTCGCAAACTGCTCTTTATATTCCGCGGTAGGGAACGGATAATACGGCTCGCCCTCCGAGTTCGGAAACTCTTTTAAGATGGTTGTCTTATCGTGTTTCTGCCACGTCAGTTTTTTAAACTCCGTAATTCTCGTAAAATCATAATCATTCGGATAATTTACCACCGGAGCCTCCTGATAAGAGTCACAGTCAAAGGTTTCAAACTCAAAGCGGATACTGCGGTATGCCATTTTTCCGTATTTATAGTCATAGAAATAGTCCGTCGGACCGGTATAAATCAGCGCCTCGTACTCCAAATCGCCGATTACTTCTTTATAGTCGGTATTCAAAAGAATCTTAATGTTTGGATTCTTTACCATGTTCTCACACATCTTCGTATATCCGTGACGCGGCATTCCCTGATACTTGTCCGCAAAATATCTGGTATCGCGGCTTGTGCGCACCGGAATACGTGAAATCACCGAAGTGTCAATTTCCGCGGGGTCAAGTCCCCACTGCTTTTTTGTGTAATTCTCAAAAAACTTCTGATAAATCTCTTCCCCTACTTTGCTTAACACGACGTCGCGGCTTGTCTTAATCTCCGGAATGTCCTGCGCATACTTTCGGAAGAACTCCTCCACCTCAAACGTGCTTAAATTCAGGTTGTAAAGCTTATTTACCGTCTCGACCGTAATCGGCATCGGTATTAAATTCCCGTCCACATAAGTGGACACTCTGTGCCAGAAATCGTTCCATTTTGTAAATTTGCTCAGATAATCATACACGCCTTTATCGTTTGTATGAAAAATATGCGGGCCGTAATTGTGAATCAGAATACCGTCCTCATTATAAGAATCATATACATTTCCGCCGATATGTCCCCGCTTTTCTATCACAAGCACCGTCTTGTCCAATACATTCGCAATGCGTTCCGCCACCGTAAGTCCGGCAAGTCCGGCGCCTGTCACTACATAATCAAACCTCATCTCGTTCTCCTTCCGCCTCTGAAATAGTTTCCTGCACCCTGTTATCAATTTCCGTTTTCTTCCCGCAGGTTTTTAAAAACCGGCTTTTTTGTATCGTATACCGTCAGTTTCCATTCTTCTTCGCCTTCCGTATAAACCGCTTCATACGCGGTGTCGATAACATCTTCACGCACAACATATCCTGTGTTTCTTCTGGCCTCGTTATCAACAATAATATAGCGTATTCCGTTTGCCCGAATCAACGCATCCAATTCCTGCACGGTTTCTGCCTCAAACATCCGGGCAACCTGCCGTTCTCTGTAATCGGTATCATATCCCGCTGACCATGCGTAATACGGCCAGCCGTAATAAAGCATACCGCCGCCAAGTACTACTCTGTGCAGATGATACCATGAGGAAAGAATCACATCATCCGAATCCGCATTTTCTTTCAGCCATAAAGTCAGCGGGTCCTTTAAATCATACACCAGATTATTCTGCGGCTGGTTTCTTCTTTGTACAATTAAATACTCAAAAAAGCCCGTTGCCGTTAAAATCACTGTTAAAAGAACCGCCGCTGCCCGCCGTATCGCAAGACGGTTTTCTAAAAAGGCACAGCGCTTTGAAAACAACTCTCCGACTACGATTGCCGGAAAAAGGGAAAGTAACATCTCCGACAGCATCACAAACTTATGATTCACCGTGACATCTACCGTCAGCGAAACGGTAAATGCCATAACAAGCGGCACCGAAAATACAATAACCAGATAACGCTTTACACCCCTGCCAAACAAGAGATACCCCGCCGTAAAAAACAACAGAATCCCCCAAAGCTGCCACATATAATCCGCGGCGCCGAACAAGGTTTTGTTGTCCGCCAAAAATCCGAAAAAGTACGACGGCGAAACTGCGGAACCGTTCACAAACAGGGCAGACTCTAAAAGGGACAGAATCAGTGCCGTTGCCGCAGTAATCAGATAATCCAGGCGGTACTCCGATACCGCCGCCATAAAAAAGAGCAACGCACAGGCCGCCGTTAAAACGGAACCGTTAAAAAAGGCAAGGCCTCCAAGCAGTATTCCGAGAAACAGCGACACGAGCGGACGCTTTACGCCAAACGCACTGCGGGAAAAAAACAGTGTCTTCCCGTACGTCAGGAATCTGCCGAAAGCAGGGACAAAAGAACCTTTCCGCGAAAACTCCTCCCGCACTTTATTTAACTTTTCCGCCATTGCGTATACATACGGCATAAAGTAATGCAGCGCCAAAAGCATCACTGCGATTGCAAACGCGAAATGCCTCTGATTGCAGTACACATTCAGATTCCAAAGCCCCCAGCCCTCATTCTGCGTATAAGAAATAAATTCAACCTGCGTCGCTAAACGCTCTACAATATGTCCCTTCGGGATTTCCGCAAGAAAGCGGAAAAAGCTCGGCGAACTGCGGAACAGGAAAAACAGCGTCGTAAGATACCCTACAAGACGTTTTCCCGTAAGTTTTACCGCAAGCGCATACAAAAGCACGCAGGACGCAAAAAGCCCGAATATGCTCGGAAGGTTAAACGCAAAATCCAGCCGCATTCCGAGAAACTCCAAATTCCCCGCAAGGAACTGGAACAGGAAATGATACCGGATATCCTCCCCCGCGAAATGCGAATAAGAGGTCGGAAAATTATTACCGTAGGAAAATGAGCGTATCATACCCATATGCGGCGCAAAATCACTGAATACCGAAAGCCCGACATAAAGTTTCCCATCGGATACAAAAAACGTCAGAAACATAATCTGTATAATCAAAACCGCCAGCACAGCCAAAAAAATCCACTCGCCAACAGTCAGACGGCTTTTTGCCGGCGCAATGCCCTCCGCCTGCTTCCCTTTACGGTACAAAAAGAAAAGCAGTACCGCAGACACGATAACAAACAGCAAAAACATAAGCACATTCGCCAAAAAAAGCGGATACTCCTTCCCGCCGTACACTTTCAGCGCATATGCCGTAAAATAAACCGCCCATGTAAGCGGAATCAGTCCCGCAAGCACCCACGCAGGCACCCGCAGAAAATAAGAAGACAGGGAAATCTCCCGTCCGTCAAATGTCTTTTCCCCCGCTCTTTTTAAATTCGGAAACAACGTTTCACATACCGCGTATCCGAACACGGTTCCGATGATTAAAAATAAAACAGCGCCCACTACCGCTTTTCCTCCTCTCCCATGCGAATCACACGGGAAGTCAGGTAACGAGGCCGCCCTTTGATTTCATGGTATATCTTCATCAAATACAAACCGATAATTCCGAGACTGATCATAATCATACTCCCGATAAAAAGCAGCAGCAAAATTACCGTAGTAAAACCACCCTGCGCATATCCAGCAAACTTCATATATAAAGTCTGGATGCCCAGTACCAGAGCTCCGAAGAGCATAATAATCCCAAGAATCGTAATACAGTGCAACGGAGCCGAGGTATACGAAGTCACCGCCGTCACCGCAAGCGTAATCAAACGCTTTAAAGACCATTTTGAGGTACCGTCTACCCTCTCCGCCACTTCAAATCCGAACGTCACGCGTTCAAAACCGACCCACGCCGACATTCCTCTAAAAAACGTCATACGCTCCGGCATCTGCTTCATGGCCTCTACTACCTTCCGGTCAAGGAGTTTGAAATCGGAGGCATTGTCAAAATCAATTCCTGTTGCTCTGTGAATCATTCCATAGAACAACTTGGCACAGAAGCGGTAAGAGCGTTTCTCTTTTCCGCGAAACGCTTTCACACCCTCTACGACTTCGGCGCCCTCTCTCCAAAGGCGCACCATCTCCGGAATATACTCCGGCGGATGCTGTAAATCCGCGTCCATCACAATGACAGCATCTCCGCGTGCAAGGTCCAGACCGGCACACAACGCCGGTTCCTTTCCGAAATTTCTGGAAAGCCGCACCGCTGTTATATTTGGATTTTCCTCCGCCATACTGCGGATTTCC
Organism: Lachnospiraceae bacterium; assembly: GCA_022510665.1. GTDB lineage: Bacteria > Bacillota > Clostridia > Lachnospirales > Lachnospiraceae > SIG307. The sequence goes on along the minus strand of JAFLSZ010000110.1, from coordinate 1,988 downwards.
TCCCACGAATTATCCCGTGAACCGTCGTCAATCAGTACCAATTCATAAGAAATGGAAGCTTCCTCACAGATACGCTCCACGCGGGCCATCGACGTTTTAATATGCGCTCCTTCGTTATAGACAGGAACCACAATAGAAATCCGCTCCTGTAACTTGCTCTCCATGTTTCCTCCTCTAACCGGCAACATCCTCTTCCGTAATTACCGTAATGTCTTTGATTGACTGGGACTCGTAGCCGATAATGCGGTTTGCCTGATTACTTACCAGACGTTCAAACAGGTTGCGGATGCCGCGGGCGTTTCCGAAAGTTTCTTTTTCCACGGCGCTCATCTCTCCTAACATCTTATCAATCTTCTTCCGTGCCCCTTCCGTCAGGCAGAAACCCGCTTCCGCCGCCATGGAATCCAATATTAACAAAAGTTCTTCGTCCGTGTAATCGGAAAAAGTAATAAACTTATTAAAGCGGGAATACAGTCCCGTATTCGCTTTCAGGAAACGCTGCATTTCTTCCGTATACCCGGCAGCAATTACTACAAAATCGTCCCTGTGGTCCTCCATCATCTTGACTAAGGTATCAATCGCCTCCGCACCGAAATCGTTGCTGGCATTCTCCGGCGCCAGAGCATATGCCTCATCAATAAACAGGACCCCGCCCAACGCCCGTTCCACTACTTCCTTTACCTTTAACGCAGTCTGCCCGACGTACCCCGCCACCAGACCGGAACGGTCTGTTTCCGTAAGCGTCCCCTTACTTAAAATACCGAGTTCACGGTAGATTTTCGCTACCAGACGCGCTACCGTGGTTTTTCCGGTACCGGGGCTTCCGGTAAACACCATATGGTACGACATATTCATCTGCGGAAGCTTGTACCTCTCCCGAAGCCGTTTTACCTTTATCAGATTAATTAACGAGCGGATTTCTTCTTTTACTTCCTGCAGTCCAATCATGGCATTCAATTCTTTGACAAGCCGCTCGACCTCTTCTTCCGCTTTCTTTTCTTTCATACTTAACACCGCATCTTCCGCCGCATCCGCTAAGACTTCCGGTAAAAAGCTCTGCTTTTCCTCTTTTGCAGTCAGATACTCCGTTTCCGTCTCTGTTTCTGCCGCTGCGGAAGCACTGACTTCCTGCGTATAATAAAAATACTTCTGTTTATACGACGCGAAGTCATCTCCTGCTTCCCGCAAAAGCCCACATCCTTCCGAAAGATTTCCGAAACACAGTTTCTTGAATATGTATTTTCCGTCCACTGTGCGCGCCTCATTCTGCCTGTTTTGCAGAAAAATCGAAATCTTGTCAAAATAAAGTCCGATAAATTTAGAAATCTTTTCGTCTCTTACCTGATTCAGATATGCCGAACAAATCATGATATTTAACAGCGAATCAAAGAAAAGCCCGGCCACTCCCTTGCTCTTTTCCTGGTCCCGCAGGCAGAAAAGCTGTAACAAAATCGGCGGAGTCTCTAAAAACTTAGCGGACTTTTTTACTACTTCCGTTAAGTCTTTCTCTGCCCATGCCTTCTTTAATCCAAGCATATCCTGCTTTGTAAGTCCCGCCGTAAAGTAAATCTCATCCGCGTTCAGACGTTTGCCGAATACCAGAAACTGTACCAGAAGAGACTGTATATATAAATCCAGCACCTCTTTTGCGGAAAGGCGCAATATATTCTCTACTTTTGAAAAATAACCTTCTTCCACCAAATCCGTACAATACTCCGAAAGAAGCTGATAGTTATCTTCTGCAATATGATATAATTGTTGATTTGTATATGATTTCTGCATCAGGCAGCTCCTTTCCGTTTCGTTGTCTTCATTCCGTACAACCTACTACACATACCATAACATAATAAGTATACCACATTTTTCAAAAAAGAAAAGGGTAATTCTCGAGTTTCCGCATTTAGTTATCTTAAAAAGTTCCGTAGATTGCACGATATCTTATTTTTGTATGCGCAACGCTGCACCGGACTTCCTCTAAGAGCCGTTAA
>JAFLSZ010000011.1 GCA_022510665.1 Lachnospiraceae bacterium | reverse complement strand
GGACTTCCTCTAAGAGCCGTTAAGCCGCTCGGGAGCATCCTCGCGTCTAACCGGCGCTAAGAGGTGATTCCGGCTCCGCTAAAAACACGGTCCTTCGGACAAATACAAAAATCAGAGAGCGTGCAATCTGCGGAAGTTTTTAAAGCAGCTAAAAAATGCGGAAACTCAAGGCGATATCCTATTCACATTTCAAGAAAAGTATGGTAAACTAGACTAAACATATATAGAAGGAAGGATTTTCTATGCACACTTTTCAACCATATCCTACGGAACTTCTCGAATTGAACCCGTTTACCAAAATCGGAAAGGACTGGATGCTGATTACCGCAGGAACGAAAGAAAAGGCCAACACAATGACAGCTTCCTGGGGAGGATTCGGTGTTCTGTGGGGAAAGAATGTCGCTTTCATCTTTGTACGCGAAAGCCGCTATACCAAAGAATTTATTGATGCAAACGATACATTTTCCCTTACGTTTTTTGAAGGACAGCACGCTGCCTTAAAATACCTCGGTACGGTTTCTGGCAGGGCAGAAGACAAAATCGCGGGCGCACGCTTCAACATAAATTTCAGCGGCAGCACCCCATTTATCGACGAAGGAAACTTCGTGTTTATCTGCAAAAAGCTTTCTGCCACTCCGCTTACGGCAGACCAGTTTATTGACCCTGCTATCGCCTCCTCTTTCTATCAGGATAACGATATGCACACTATGTACGTGGGAGAAATTACCCAGATTCTGGCAAGATAAGAAAAAAACGCCGACCGCATGAGAGAAACGGTCGGCGTTTTTTAGCAAGCCTGCTTTTCATGAAACGGGACAACAAGAGCAGAAACTTCCGCCTGCACAACTCTGGCGCCGGGCGCTACCGCAGCAATTCCAATACCTTCTTATAATTCTCCGGCCTGTGAGGAAACGTGCAGTCCGTACATACTTTGATTTTCTTTCCCTCTTTTTCCTTATATGAGGGATTTCCCGGACACTGCTCCATACGGTACAAAGGACAATAGCAGAACAAACAGTTCAGTTCTTCTATGCCCTTATGACACGGATAATATTGACATTCTTTGTTCGCAAAAAAACAATAGGAATTACTTGTCATTTCTTCCCCTCACTTCCCGTTCTTCTTTGATGAAACTCCATTGCCTTTTGTATAAAATGAACCGCAAATCCCGGACAGGACGGATAATACAGATGCGGAAATCCCCACCAGCAGTTGTCTTTTTCGTGAACACACGCCCACTCTTTCTTTCCGACCGGCTTTCTCGCGATACAGTCCTCTCCGTTTACCGTACTGTCATAATAGTGAAACTCATGGCCGCGCAGTTCTCCTCCTTTTCCCCACACCTTTTCTCCGGTTTCCTCCACCGTGATGTAGCCAAAGCGCACCGGTTTTCCCGTATTATAGCAGCGTCCCCGCACTACTCCGCACATTGCATGAGGATTTCCTTGCGCGTCCTCCAGTTCTTCATGCAGATACAGAAAACCTCCGCATTCCGCAACCGAAGGCATTCCGTTTTCGATTGCTTCCCGGACTGCTTTTTTCATTGCTTCGTTTCCTGCAAGTTCCTTTGCATAAAGCTCCGGATAACCGCCGCCGAGCAAAAGCCCGTCAACGTCCTTTGGCAGCGCCGTATCACGCAGCGGAGAGAAAAAAACTGTCTGTGCTCCCGCTTCCTTTAACAGACGCAGATTGTCCTCATAATAAAAACAAAACGCCTCGTCCATGGCAACGGCGATTTTAACCGCGGGCGCCGTATTCGTTCTCTGCCACGGGGCATAGGAAACCGCCGCCGCGTCCGCTGCCAGAGCGGCAACGGCTTCTACGTCTACAGACGCTTCCAGCTCCGCTGCCGCCTGCCGCATCTGCTCTTTAATGTTTCTCACCTCATCCGGCATCTTCAACCCCAGATGACGGCTTTCCAGACACAGATTTTTCCGTACCGGATAATACCCAAGTACCGCTATCGAAAGCTCCTCTTCAATGACCGGCTTTAGCGTCTCATAAAAGCTCCGCGTCGTCCGGTTTAATATAATCCCCCGAATCAGTTTCTTTGCGTCATACCGGAGTACGCCCGCCAGCACAGACAGCACCGTCCGTCCCATTCCGTGTACGTCAATTACAAGAACAATCGGCACGCCCAAAATACCCGCAATCTGATACGATGAACCTTCCTCCTTAATTCCTCCGAGTCCGTCAAAAACTCCCATAACACCTTCCAAAACCGCGATTCCCGCGCCGCCGCTGTTTTCCGCAAACGATGATTTTAAGTCTCTGCTTTCCGAGAAAAAGGCGTCCAGATTATAGGAAGGCACGCCGATTACTTTTTTATGAAACATAGGGTCGATATAGTCCGGCCCGCACTTAAACGCCGCCGGGTTCAGGCCTCTTTGCTTTAACGCCTCCAACAGCATACAGGTAAACAATGTTTTTCCGCTTCCGCTTTTTAAGGCGGCAATCATTACTCTCGGCATCTTCTTTTCTGCCATATCCGTCTGTCTCCTTTTCCGATTCAGGTTCCGTCAAACCGAAAACTGCATAAATACACCGGATTCTCCGCCTGCATCAGGGAATAACTTCCCGCGGTTTTTACCCGGCTCACCTGTATCTGTACAATCTCCTGTTCCGTAACCGGAATCTCTTTTACCGCCCGCACGATTTCACTTATCGTTTCCAAACTGATTGCGGTAATCACAACCCGCATTGCCGGATTAATCCGTCGCAGGGTCATTAAAATATCCTGCATCCGGCCGCCGGTACCGCCGATAAACGCATGGGTCGCCGCCGGAAGCGCCTCCAATCCTTCCGGCGCTTTTGCATGGACAATCTCCACGTTTTCCGTTTGAAACTTCTTACAATTCTCGCGGATTAACGCCACGGCCTCTTCCTTCTGCTCCACCGCAAATACCCTGATTTTCCCCGAGCGTTCCGCTATCTCTACCGCAATCGAACCGGTTCCGCTTCCGATATCATATACTACGGCGTCTTCGCAAAGCTGCAGCTTACAGATGGCTGCTTCCCGGATTTCCTCCTTTGTCATCGGCACGCTGTCCCTAAGAAAAAGCGCGTCTTTTTTCCCGTGTGTCAAAGGTCTTTTTTGCGCCCGTCCGTTTAAAATTATACAGGTATACAGACCTTCTTTTCCAAGTTCCGCGCATTCTTTTGGAGACAGTTCCGAAATCTCCTCCTCCGGATAGGAACATTGATACCCCGTCACAATTCTGCAGTCCGGCAAACCGCTCTGCAAGAGCAGCCGCCCGATGGTATTGAGGTCGTTCACACCGGACAGCAGAAGAAACGTTTTTTCATGGTATCTTACCGCTTCTTTAAATTCCGCGCTCCATTCCGCCGTATTCCTTCTCCCGTGAATGCTTAAAATCTCCGCGTCCTGCCAGCTGATGCCGCTCGCGGCGGAAAGATAGGATACCGCGGAAATCCCCGGATAAATCCGCAGTTTTATTTCCGTTTCCGACAGCGGTTCCGCTTTCGCTTCCGTCTCTTCCTTCCAGTGTTCCAGTTCCCGGTAAAGTTTTTCACACCCGCTGTAAAACCCGCTGTCTCCCGAAAACAGAATTCCGACGCTCCGCTCTTCCTCAAAAAAATCTTCCGTAAGCAACGTATCCAACACAGGAAGAATCTCTTTTGCCAGATAATACGGAAACGTACTCTGTCCCGGCCGAGCAAGTGCAAGCAGACGCTCCGCCCCGAACAAATAACCGGCGGAGTCCAATGCCTGTGCCGCTTCCCGCGTCATGCCGTCTTTCGTTCCCATACCCGCTCCAATCAGCGCAATCCGCAGTTTTCTTTTCATCCCTAACGGCTTTCCGGTTATCTCCTCCAGCCGCGCGCATACCTGAGAAAAGGAAAGTCCTCCGCCTGCTTCCGGATTCCCGATAATATGTATTGTAACCCCTTCCCGTTTCGCCGCGTTTATCTTCTGGGGAACCCCCCCGGCAGTCCCGCTTTCTTTCGTCACCAGATGTTCTATGCGGTATTCTTTTATAAACGCCCGGTTCATTTCTTCCGAAAAGGGACCCTGTAACGCCAGAATCTGCTTTCCCGGTATATGCTCCTTTTGACACAGTTCAAAGCTTTCCGTTCCCGGCAGCACACGGACATAGAGACGTTCTTTTACGCTTTCTTTCGCACAATAAACAGAAAGCTCCTTGCTTCCGGTCGTGAGTAATATATTTCCCCTCGTATGTTCCAGTTTTTCGGCACATTCCGCACTGTCCTTATAATAAAACATTTTTGCTTCCGCATCCTGACAGCCGTTTTGCGCCGTGTCCCGTTTCAGCCTCAGATACGGCACATTTTGTTTCTCCGCGCTTTCTTTAATATTTTTTGAGACTTCCTCGGCAAACGGGTGAGTCGCGTCAACTATCGCCGCAAAGGAGCGCTCCTGTAACAACGCCTCCATTTCCCGTTCGTTACGCCTTCCCGAAAGAACCTCGATGTCCTCCCTGCTTTCCGTCGTCTTCATTACCTGCATACCGTACTCCGTCGCGACACACACCGTACACGCGATTCCGGCTTTCGCTAAACGCTCCGCCAGTTCCCTTCCTTCCGTCGTTCCGGCAAAAATCAATATCCGGCTCATATCCGATAACCCCTTTTTGTAATAAGTTTATTTCCCGCCGCCGCCGATTGGGAATTTCCGATAAAAACGGTGGTAAACATAGTGACTTCCCGTTCTCTTAACTCTTTCAGCGTACAAACCTCTGCCACCGTATTTTCCCTTCCGATATTTTCCACATAACCGCACGGACGCGTTTCCTCCACCGAATCCAGCAAAATGTCACACGCCCTTTGCAGATAATCCGGCCGGTGGCGGCTGGACGGATTATAAATCGCTATCGCAAAATCTCCCTGCGCGGCCGCGCGCAGCCTTTTTTCAATCTGCTCCCACGGAGTCAGCAAATCACTTAAACTGATAACGCAAAAATCATGATTTAACGGAGCGCCGAGCAATGCTGCGCCGCTGCTTGCCGCCGTCACTCCGGCGATAACTTCTAACTCCGTTTCCGGATAATCCGCACCCACTTCATACATCAGGGAGGCCAGACCGTAAATTCCCGCGTCCCCGCTGCAGATTAACGCCACCTGCTTTCCTTTTGCCGCCTCCTCATAGCAGAGAACGCACCGTTCCTTCTCCTGCCGCATGGGCGTACTCCGCAGTTCCTTTTCGGAAAAGCGCTCTCCTAAGAGCTTAATGTATACGGTATACCCGATAATAACGTCCGACTGCTCTAACGCCCGTATCGCTTCCACCGTCATCATTTCTTCCTTTCCCGGCCCCATCCCCACAATATAAATTTTATTCTTCATCAAATGCCACGCTCCATTCTCTTTTGGCTACCGCGATTGTCATTCCGTCCTGTGCATGTTTTTCGCAAATAAGCTCTCCTTTTTCCCCGCACGCCTTTAAAGCGGCACGCTCGCATACATTATCCACCCCTACGCTGTCTTTTACAAACGCCGAACCGTGAAAACCCCCTTTTACCTCTTGTAACTGCTCTGCCGTATAGGTGTAAAAAGGAAAACGGTATTTCCTGCTCCATTGAAGAAATGCCTGTTCGTCCTTCTTTTGTTCAATCGACGCAAGCGCCATACACTGTTCCTTTAAAATTCCCGCCGCATTTAACGTCTGCTCAATAAACGCCTCTACCCTTTCCGGTTCCTTGCCCTTTTTGCAGCCCATTCCGATAACATACTCCTTTGGTTTTAAAACAAGCGCCGCAGGGGAGCCGCTCTCCTTTTTTGTTATCAGAACGTCAACCGCCTGCACCGGCGGATACGGAACGATTTGTATTCCTTCCGGGACACGGCAGTTCTCTGAAATATGCCCCGTTTCCACTGACACGGTAATTTGTTTCCCTGCCAATACTTTGGAAGACACCTTGGCAATTCCCTCTTTGTTCAGAATAGAAAGCCCGTTCTTCTTCGCAAACAAATCTACCGAAAACATTCCGTTTAAGTCGGTCGCGGTCGTAATTACAGGCACGGCTCCTATCCTTTCCGCGATTTTCAGCGCGATTTCATTCGCGCCTCCCATATGCCCGGAAAGAACCGGAATAATATAGTCTCCCCGCTCATCCATCACAAGCACAGGACTGTCGTGCAACTTGTCCGTAATATGCGGCGCGACCGCCCTGACCGCGATTCCGCAGGCGCCTATAAAAAGCAGCGCATTATTTTCCCTCATCTGCTTCCCCGCCCATTCTCCTATGCTTTCCTCTACCGGTATTACCGGATGCGCTCCGTCCTGCTCTGCGGCGGCACTGCACTTTGTATACAATACTATTTCTTCCGTTTCTTTGAAATCCTTGTCCGCCAGCCTTGCTGCGAGTTTCTCTCCGAGCCTTCTTCCGTTCTTTGTAAAACTGATTACACTTAACTTCATTCTATTCTTCCTTTGCGTTTCGAAATTCCGTTGAAAAATCCGGTGCGTATAATCTTGACTTTTTATAATTCTGATGCGTAATCACATCACCGACCAGCACCAGGGCGGTCTTTGTAATCCCGTGAAGCGAGGCGGTCTCCGAAAGCGTCGCAAGCGTACAGACATATGCTTCCTCCTCCGGCCATGTCGCCTTATATACCAGAGCCGCCGGTGTTTCCTCACGATACCCTCCGGCAATAAGACGTCCGCTCAATTCCTTTAACATTCCCGTGCTTAAATAAATTGCCATGGACGCATTATGCGCCGCGAAGCTTTCAATACTTTCCTTAGGTGGGACCTTCGTTTTTCCCTCCATTCTCGTAATAATCAACGACTGCGATATTCCGGGCAGCGTATATTCCAGATTTAACGATGCCGCGGCTCCGAAGCACGCGCTGACCCCCGGACAGCTTTCATAAGAAATGCCAAGCGCATCCAAAGCGTCCATCTGCTCCCTGACCGCCCCGTAAATACTCGGATCCCCGGTATGGAGCCGAACCGTCATTTTATGCTCCGTTTCCGCCTTTTTCATAATCTCTATGACCTCATCCAGCGTTAATACGGCGCTGTTATGTATCTCGCATTCCGCTTTTGCATAGTTTAAAAGCTCCGGATTCACCAAAGAACCGGCATAAATAATCACGTCCGCCTGCTGCAAAAGACGCATTCCCCTGACGGTAATTAAATCTGCCGCTCCCGTTCCCGCTCCGACAAAGTAAACCATTCCGCCGCCTCCTTACTTCTTGCCAATTCGCCAAACTCATTCGCGTACACGATACAGTCAATCCGCATACGCCCCTGCGCCCGTTTCTCCAAATAAAAACAAATCCGTTCCGCCGCATATGCCATAACTTCATCGCATTTTCCTTCTTCTTTTAAAATGCGGACGGCTTCTTCGGTTGTCACACAGTCTAAAATCGCCCGTATTTTTTCCTGCCCCACACCTGCCCTTATCGAAAACGCCGCCAGAAGCTCCATCCGGCAGTCGCCCTCTTTTGAATGTGTATTCATAATTCCTCCCGCGACCTTAATCAGTTTTCCTATATGGCCGGTAAACAATAATTTCCGAAAGCCCAACTCCGCCGCCATATCAATCGTGTCTCCGATAAAATTACTGCATTTTACGCTCCTGTCCAAATCATACCCGTAGCTCTTTTTCATAAATTCAAGCCCGTAATTTCCCGGAGCCACCGCGACATAATCAAACCCCTCCGCTTTTCTCTGGTTTAACTCGACCCGAATCGTATCCAGTACCGCCTGAGAGCTCATCGGTTCCACAATTCCGCTGGTTCCCAGTATGGAAATTCCCCCGGTGATTCCGAGTCTGGGATTAAACGTCTGTTGTGCCAGCCTTTCCCCGTCCGGCACAAAAATTTCCACGGTCAGGCTCCCTTTATAATCCGTAATTTCACAGACCTGCCGTACTTCCTTTTCAATCATCTCACGCGGAACGCGGTTAATCGCCGCGCTTCCTACCGGCTGGTCCAGTCCCGGCCTCGTGACTTTTCCCACGCCGACGCCCCCCTGAATCCGGAGCTTTTGTCCCGCTTCCTCCGAAAAAGATACCTTTGCGTAAATCAGCGCTCCGGTCGTAACATCCGGGTCATCTCCGCCGTCCTTTCTTACCGCACAGCTTGCCTCACGCTCTTTGCAGACAATATCTTCCGTCTGTGCCGTATAGGAAATGCCCTTTGGCGTTTCTATCGTAATTTCGGTTTTTTTCTTTCCCGTCAAAAGCATATAGGCCGCCGCTTTTGCGGCCGCTGCCGCACAACTGCCCGTGGTAAAACCGTACCGCATATTATTTTCCCTTTCTAAGCTCATATAAAACCGCGTTGCAGATAGCCGCCGCTATATTGCTTCCGCCTTTTCTCCCGCGGTTTATAATATAAGGAACCTCCGTTTCCGTCATCAGTTCCTTGGCCGCCTCGACATTAACGAATCCCACCGGTACGCCGATTAGAAACGCCGGCTTCCAGATTCCCTCTTGAATCATCTCGTATAGCTGCAACAATGCGGTCGGCGCGTTGCCGACCGCGACGATTACCGGCTTTTTTATTTGTGCCGCTCTTTCCATACTGACAGCGGCACGGGTCGTCTTTTTCTCCTTTGCCTCGCGCGCGACGTCTTCCTCCGCCATAAAGCAATGGGCCTCTCCGCCAAACTCCGCAAGCACCTTTTTATTGATTCCGGCAAGCGCCATATTGGTATCCGTCACAATATCCGCACCGCCCGAAATCAGCTTTTTCACCGTCTCAACCGCATTTTCGGAATATACGAGCGTGTCCGCGTACTCAAAATCCGCGCTGGTATGTATCACCCGCTTCGTAATCATTTCTTCTTCCTGAGGAAGTTTAATTCCCCTGCGCTCCAGTTCTTCCGAAATAATCTCAAAACTTCTTTTCTCTATTTCTTCCGGTAACAAATGCTCTATTTTCTTCAATTTAACGCTCCTATCATGTTCAGTAATGCTTCGTTTTCCTCTCTGTTTTTCACCGCAATCCGATAATATCCCTTAGACAATCCCCGGAAATTTTGACAATCCCGAATCAATACGCCCCTTTCCAACAGCCGTTCATAAAGAAATTTTTCACTGCGCAGAAAGAGAAAATTCGCTTCCCCCGGAAATACCTCAATTCCCAGCCGTCTCAAACCGTCTTCCAAAAAACACCGTTCTTCTTTCACATAAGCCACGCTCTGTTCTATAAATGCGGTTTGAGCCGCACAGACGACTCCCGCTTCCTGCGCAAACGTTGACAAATTCCATTCCGGAATCTGTCTGCCGACCTTCGCCAAAAGCGGCGCGCTGCTACAGACCATATAGCCGAGCCTAACGCCCGGAATCGCAAATATCTTTGTAAACGCCCGCACCAGCAGCAGATTTTCATACTGCCCCGTCTCCGGCAGCATGGAAGCGTCCCTGCCGCAGAAATCCATAAAACACTCGTCCAGTACGACGTAAATATTCTTCTCTTTGCAATACCTGAACAGTTCCCGCAGATACGCCTTATTGAGGAGTTTTCCGGTCGGATTGTTCGGATTCGCGAGAAAAAGAAGCTCCGTGTCCCCCGGCAGCCATTCCGTAAAATTCTCCCCCGGCAAAAATCCCGTTTCCTCTTTCATGGAATAGTAAATTATCTCTCCGTCCGCCGCATTTGCCGCATATTCATATCCGTAAAAGGACGGAACCGGAATTACCGTTTTCTTCGGCCGTATGGCATGGACAGCCGCCATAAAAAGCTCGGACGCTCCGTTGCCAAACAGCAAATATTCTTCCGAAACCGCCGCCATTGCGCTTACCGCGTGTTTTAGCCTCTCCGCTGCGATATCGGGGTATTTCTCGCACGCGTCTGCCGCCTCTCTTAACGCGTCTTTGACGGCTTTCGGCATTCCAAGCGGATTCACGTTGACGGAAAAATCCGTCCGCACCCGATTTCTGTAAATATCCCCTCCGTGTATGCTTTCCATCCCTTTTCACCTCCGCTTTCCGTTATCCGGCACAGGCACAAACTACCGCGTCAAAAAATACACGGCCGCCATGCACGCCAGACAAAGCACCTCTCCCGTCCACGCGGTAATATACATCAACCGGTTCGCGTATTTAATGTCTTCGTACGAAACGGCTCTGTGCGCGTCACCGATATACGGCTTTTTTACAACTTTCCCAAAATAAGAAGCATCCCCCGCGAGCCGGATTCCCAAAGCTCCCGCGCATACCGATTCCGTCTGCGCCGAATTGGGACTGGCATGTTTTCTCTTATCTCTCCGATAAACGGCATACGCATGTTTTCCCGAAAACCGCTTCCCGCCGCAGAATGCCGCCGCAATCATAAGATACGCGCTGATTCTTGCCGGAATAAAATTTATAACATCGTCCAGTTTCGCGGCGGCCCGTCCGAAATGTAAATACTTTTCATTTTTATATCCGACCATGGAGTCCATGGTATTTACCGCCTTATAAAAAAATCCCAGTACCGGTCCGCCTAATGCCGTATACAGCATCGGCGCGATAACGCCGTCGGAAGTATTCTCCGCCACCGTTTCAACCGCTGCCTTCGCTATCCCTTCTTCGTCCAGAACATCCGTATCCCGCCCTACAATCATGGAAACCGCTTTTCTCGCTTCCTCGGTATTCTGACAGGAAAGGCACCGGTAAACTTTCATACTTTCCGCTTTCAGGCATTTCGCCGCCAGAATCTGATACGTCATAACGGTTTCCAAAACAACTCCGAGACAGGGGTGAAGCAGATAGGCTCCAAACAGAAGCCCTGCCGAAACAACGGCTGTCACCGTCAATACAGATACAACAAGCAAGATTCCCTTTCCCCGTTCAAGTTCCGCGTTTCTCTCTTTCATTTTTCCCAAAAGACGTCGCTCTGTTTTTGCGATAAAACTTCCTATCAGGCGGATAGGATGCGGCAGCCAATACGGGTCTCCTAAAAGCAAATCCAAAAGGAACCCGAGAAAAAACGCTGTCATATGATATTTCATAACCGTATTCTCCGTTGTAATTTAATTGTTTCCGCCGCTTATTTTCCGAAGCAGCTCTATTTTTATTTTACCGTCTTCCCGCAGAAGTGTCCCCAGATAACCGCTTCCGTTCGGCACCTGATAATCAAAATAATCTCCGCCGGAATACCGGCTTAACAACGCCTGAATCGTGCCGCCGTGAACAATCAGTCCTGCCGTACATGCCTTTTCCTGCCCTTCTCTGGCCGCAAGAACCTCTAACATTTCGCGAAAACCGGCCTCGCAGCGGGAAATAAACGCTTCCCTGCTCTCCCCTTCCGGAAACGGCAGCGTGCCGCCGCTGTCAATCCACGCCTGATACCTGTCATCCTCTTTTAACTCTATATAATTTTTCCCCTCAAAAGCTCCGAAATCGATTTCTTTCCATTCCGGAATAATAACGGAACGGACGCCCGGATAAAGGATTCCCGCCGTTTCCAGACAGCGTTTCATCGGACTGACGAACAAAACGTCCGCTTGGGGATAACAATTCCCTTTTTTATTTTCCAACAACTCCTTAACCCCTTCGTCCGTAAGGGACGTATCGGTTCTTCCGATATAGCGGCGTTCCCTGTTTCCCTTTGTAGCACCGTGCCGGATCATTACCAGCTTTATTTGATTTTCTGTCCGATTCCGCATACCACACGCTCCACTTCTTTTGCCCGCCCCGCGAGCATTATAAGAATTTTCCCGAGTCTCTCCCGGTATTCTCTGTCAAACGCCTCCAGAGGCACGATACCGTTTCCGACTTCGTCGCTGATTATAATACAGTCCGGACACCTGTCCAAAAATCCGGAAAGTTCCTCCTCCAAAACTCCGCCGTTTTGCATACGTTCTTTTATCCATTCATGAAAGCGGTTCACAACCACACGCGTCCCGTCCCGCAGTTCTTCCTTTGGTATCGTTTTATCCCATACCGCGCTTTGTTCCAAATGATATTTTCCAAGCACATAATTTAACTTCCCCTGTGCGTAACCGCCGATAATTAAGTCCATATCCCTCTCCTTCTTTTCTCCTTATCTCTTTCCTTTTTCTTTTCCTTCTCCCTTTCCGGTTTTTAGCCGAAAATACTCAAAAGCGCCGCCGCGGCCACAATACTTCCTTCGCAAAGAAGCACAAAATAGCCCGCGGTATCTCCGGTAATCCCATCCAGTTCCTTTTTACAGCGATAATAATAATACCCAAATGCCAAAAGCGCCGCCGCCGTAACCACGGCACCCGCAAAAAGCGACTGTAACAGCATATACCCGACGCCAAGCACCGCCTGTATGCCTGCCGCCGCTCTCACCGTTCTCTTTTGCGAAGCGTTTGAAAACAGATACAAGAGCCCTTCCTTTTTCGCGGCCGGAAACGAAACCGCCGCAACCGCGCTGAGACACCGTGACAAAAAGAAGCCTCCGCATACAATCCTTAACAATACCCTGTCCTGAATTTCCGAAAACGCGCCCAGATAAAGCAGGCCGTATAATGCAAGCATAAGTACCGAAAACGCCCCGATATGGGAATCTTTTAAAATTTCCAGTTTCTTTTCCTTTGGCTGATAGGAATGGAACGCGTCCATGGTGTCCATAAACCCGTCCGCATGAAATCCTCCCGTAATCAGTAACGGTATGGCGGCCGCAATGAAAGTATAACATAATACACCGACTTCCCGTCTAAGGCAGAAATCACCCCAGAAGTAAACGCATACGCCGATGAGCGCGCCGACCCACGGAAAAAAACAGAGCGCGTATTTCATGTCTTCCTGTTTCCACTCAAACTGAGGAACCGGTATTTTCGAATAAAAAGAAAACGCTATAAAAAAAGACTTTATAAACTTCATTTCCTTTACTCTCCTTTCTTTAAAAACACCGGAATCCCGACAACCACTTCAATTACTTCCTCCGCCGCGGCGGCAAGTTTTTCATTTACGCTTCCCAATGCCCACATATATGCCGTCGTGGTTTCATCATACGGTATCCCGTCCTCAAACACGTTGTTCGTAACAACGACAAGATGAGAGACCGCCTCTTTTAACAATTCCACTTCTTTTACAACCGTTTCCGCTGCCTCATAAGCGGGTTTCGGCGGCTCCGTAAAAAACATCTCGTTGGCAACAAGATTTGACATACATTCCAACAGCACCGTCTTTTCCTCCGCGCCAAACAGCTCTGCCGCCTCACATAGCGAGCGCGGCTGTTCCACCGTAAAAAATCCTTTGCCCTTCCGAAGTTCCCGGTGCCGCTCCACCTTTCTCTGCCCTTCTTCGTCATACACCTGCATTGTCGCAAGATAATACATTTTCTTTCCTTCGGAATGCGTTATCGTATATTCTTCCGCATACGCGGATTTTCCGCTCCCGCTTCCGCCGATAATTACCGTCATCATTATTCCGTATACCTCTTGTACTGTTCTATCCGGATATCCGAAAAAGTTGTTCTGTCACAATATACCTGCAATGCCGTTTCCAGCAGGGAAAGCATCATAACCGCCCCGGTTCCCTCTCCTAACGCCATATCGGCGTCGATTACAGGCATAAGTCCCAGTTCTTTCAGCAGCTTTTCCACTGCCGGCTCTTTCCCTTTATGGGAAGCAAGCAGATAGGCTTTTGTTCCCGGAACAATTTTTTCCGCGAGAAGCGCCGCCACGGCACTGATAAGACCGTCCAGTACAACCGGAACATGATAGAGTGCCCCGCCGATACAGACTCCGGCAAGTCCGGCAATATCCAGCCCTCCGACAGCTGTCAGCGCCCCGACCGGATTCGTCCGGTTCAACTCATACGTTTTAAGAGCTTCCGAAATAATCTGCCGTTTCCGCAAAAGTCCCGCATCGTCCAATCCGGCACCCCGACCCGTAACTTCCTCTGCCGTACAGGCAAGCAGCACCGCCGCGAGCGCACTGCTTGTCGTCGTGTTTCCGATTCCGAGTTCTCCGGCCGCAAGAATCCGATACCCTTCCTTTTTCGCCTCCCATACCAAGTCAATCCCGACCGAAATTGCCCGCACCGCTTCTTCTTCCGTCATTGCGGGTTCGTTTCTGAAATTTCTCGTGCCGCGCCGTATTTTCCTGTCAAGCACTCCCGGTATCCGTTCTTCCCCGTTGATTCCGATATCTACGGGAATTGTCTTTGCACCGACGGCTTTTGCCATCTTACAGACGGCAGACTGCTTTTTTGCCATCGATTTGGCGACCGCTGCCGTAACCTCCTGACCGGACTGGCTGACGCCTTCTTCCACAATCCCGTTATCCGCGCACAAAATAAGCACCGCCTTTTGGGAAATGTCGATAATATCCGTCCCAAGAACCGCCCCAATCTGCGCCGTAAGGGTTTCAAATTTTCCCATTCCTTCCAAAGGCTTTGCCACGGCGTCCCAGTTTGCCAGCACTTTTCTTCGGACATCTTCATCCGGGGCATCGATTTGTATGCGTTTTAAACTTTCTCTCGTGTAATCATTCCAAACGAGCTTCTCTGAGCATTCCATAGATTTCCTCCATATTCAGATACTCTCTCATGGTGTCCGCCAGCTTGTCATACTGTTTTTCCTTAAACGTCCGGTAATCCTCAAAAACTCCGTTCTCAACAGAAATTCCCTTTCGCTTTGCCAGCGCTTTGACAACGGCAGCCGCAGTATCTCCTTTGTCAAACAGCCCGTGTATATACGAACCGAATACATTCGCACCGTCCGCGCATACTGCCGTGTTTTTTTCTCCTTTGTCCGCGTACTCTGCCGCCTGCCCGTCTCCTATTATCCGCGTCTCTCCCATATGTATTTCATAACCGTCATACGGCTGCCCCGAAAGCGCGGAAAGCGCTCCCCGCACTTCATTGATTACGCCGGATACCTGACGGCGTCTTTTTTCCTCTTTCAGCACGGTAACAACCGGCAGAAGTTCCATACCGCGCATCGTTCCGCCCTCCTCCACCTCTGCGGGGTCGGAAATCTGATGCCCCAGCATCTGATACCCGCCGCAGATACCGAACACCGGAATATCTTCCGCCAGTTTCTTGACTGCGGCTTCCAAACCGTTTTGGCGCATCCATGTCAAGTCGCTCATGGTATTCTTGCTTCCCGGCAGAAAAACCAAATCCGGCCGTCCCAGTTCTTTTACGGAGGTCACATATCTTACGCTTACGCCGTCTGTCTGCTCAAATACGTTAAAATCCGTAAAATTGGAAATTCTCGGATAACGTATTACCGCAAGGTCAATACAGGCCGCTTCCTTTTTTGAAAAACGTTCGGTTAAACTGTCTTCGTCTTCCAAAGAAAGCTCCATATACGGAATAACGCCCGTGACAGGAATCTTTCCCTTTTCTTCTAACATTACAATTCCCGGGTCCAGTATCGACTTATCTCCCCGGAATTTATTAATAATCAGGCCCTTTACACGGCTTTTCTCTTTTTCCTCCAACAGCATCAGCGTTCCGAGAAGCTGCGCGAACACACCGCCCCTGTCGATATCTCCTACCAAAAGCACCGGCGCGTCTACCATTTCCGCCATTCCCATGTTCACAATATCGTTCTCTTTTAAATTGATTTCCGCCGGACTTCCGGCTCCCTCTATCACAATAATATCCGCAAATTCTTCAAGCTTTCGAAACGCTTTTTTGATATCGGGAATCAACTGTTTCTTATAGGCAAAATAATCTTTTGCCCGCATATTTCCCAATACTTCGCCGTTTACAATCACCTGAGAGCCCATATGGTTCGTCGGTTTCAAAAGAATCGGATTCATGCAGACCATCGGCTTGATTTTGGCGGCTTCCGCCTGCATTACCTGTGCCCTTCCCATCTCAAGCCCCTCCTCGGTAATAAAAGAGTTCAAAGCCATATTCTGAGATTTAAAAGGCGCAGCCCGATATCCGTCCTGTTTAAAAATTCTGCAGAGCCCCGCCGCAAGAAGACTTTTTCCCGCGTTTGACATTGTGCCCTGTATCATAATAACTTTTGCCATATTATCCCTCCGAACCGCCTTCCGTCACTTTTCCCCTGCTCTTTGCATACGCGAGCAGTTCCCGATTGGCGGCTTCCAGACTTCCGAAACAAGTTTTGCAGCAAATGACCCGTTTACAGGAATCTATTCTTTGTTTCGCCTGTTCGACTAATGCTTCTGTAATCGGTTCAAACCCTTCCGCCGTGATTACTTCCGCTGCCAGCGCCCTCGCAGGCGGGTAATCCAAATCATTTTGAAATAAAATCCCCGTGGCAAACGCGGTTCCTTCTCTTTGCAGTCTGCGGTATACCGCTTTTCCGCATCCTCCGCCCGCAATTACAAAAACCTCCGGCCGCCCCGCCGCAGCTTCCAGTTCCATGCTGCCGTTTTCCTCATCAAAACTGCCCGTCGAGATTCCGAATAGCTCTGCTATGTATCCCGGCGTAAAAACCTCCTCCGGCGTTCCGAACCGCTCCACACGGCTTTTGTTGACGCAGAGTATCTTATCGGAAACCCTTTGGGCCAATTCCAGTTCATGCAGGGACATAATAACCGTAAGTCCCTTTTTTTTTCGCATTTCCTGTAAAATCGACAAAAATTCCAGTTTATATTTTACATCCAAAAAGGACGTAGGCTCATCGAGAATAAGAATCTCCGGCTCCTGACAAATCGCCCGCGCGAGCATAACCCGCTGTCTTTGTCCGTCGCTGATGCGCCGGAAATCCTGCTCCCGAATACCGGTTACATTCACAAGCTCCATTGCTTCTTTCACCGCCGCGTTATCCGCCCCGGATAAAATCCCAAACCGGCCGGTATACGGGTAGCGTCCCGTGGCAACCACATCTTCACAGGTCATCATCTCGGTTTTTATTTTATCGGTCAGCACTACCGCCATTTTCTGCGACAATTCCGCCCCCGACATACTCTCTAAACTCTGCCTGTCTATGTAAATCAAGCCGCCAATCGGACTCAGCTGTTTTGCAATACTTTTTAAAATCGTAGACTTTCCGGCCCCGTTCGGCCCGATTAACGTCAGGATTTCTCCCTTATTTAACCCGATTTCAATATTTTGAATAAGCGGGCGTTTCCGGTATCCGACCGATAATTTTTTCGTCTCAAAATAATACCCCATCACGCTTCCCTCTCCTTCTTACGCCTTATCATAACCCACAGAACCACCGGCGCGCCAAAGACCGCGGTAACGGTACTGATACTCAGCTCGGTCGGCGCGAATGCGGTTCTCGCCAACAAATCGCAAAACAGACAGAACGCGCTTCCGCCCAAAAAACACGCCGGTATCATCACAAGCGGTTTCGCGGTCCCGAGAAGACTTTTTACCAGATGCGGCACCGCAATCCCCACAAACGATACCGGTCCCGCAAACGCGACGACACACGCGGACAAAATGCCTGACAAAACAACCATCCCCGCCCTGAGTACAGGGAGCCTGACTCCCATATTTTTCGCGTAGGCCTCTCCGAGCTGATAGGCGCTAAGGGGTTTTGACATAAAAAAGACGATGACGGATGTCAACAGTACCGCTTCCGCCATTACCGCCACATTCTCCCATGTGGTTCCCGAAAAACTTCCTCTGGACCAGTCGTGAAGATTGACAATCTGCGCGTCGCTCGCAAACGTTACCACAAGCTCCGTAACCGCCGAACAGATATAACCAATCATTACCCCGCCGACAATCAGCATCGACATATGACTGACCTGATTGGAAATTAATAAAACAAACCCCATAGATATCATTGCCCCTATAAAAGCCGCAAAAATCATTGTCCACGAAGTGGTCCGCATACTTTTTCCCGCAAAAAATACCATCACCAGCGCGACAACCATCTTCGCACCGGAAGAAATGCCGAGGATAAACGGCCCGGCAATCGGGTTGTGAAAAAACGTCTGCAAAAGATACCCTGAAAGCACCAGCGCCCCGCCAAGGAGTACCGCCGCCACCGCTCTCGGAAAGCGAATCTCCCATAAAATTCTTTGCGCGGTTTCATTGATTTCTTTTCCCAAAAAACTATTCACAATATCCGAGAAAGAAATTTTCACGCTTCCGATACAGATATTGCAAATCAACCCCAGTACCACGCTGATTCCGAGCAGTACATAGGCAAGAATATATCTGACTTTCCTTTCCTTCGGCATCCCGGCCTCCTATTCCAGACGGAAAAGATATTTCATTTCCGCCGTTTCATCTCCCAAAAGCATATTATGGATATCTTCAATCAGATAACCGATGGACATGGACTGCTGGTACATATCATTGGTCGTACACCAGACATTTCCCTCCCGAAAAGCCTTAAAATCCCCAAGCAGCCCGCTTTTTTCCAAAAGTTCCTCCAAAGACGCAATTCCGCCGTCAATGGTGCTGTTATAGATTAAAAAATCCGCGTCCTTTGCAGTGCTGTAAAACTCCTCCATCTGTATATTCATCGTGGAGCCGCTTTCCCCTTTCTCCCCAAGTTCCTCAAAAATATATCTTCCTCCCGCAAGCTCTATCATTTTCGGCACATAATCGGATGGAGTTCTTACCTGAACCATACCGTTCGCGGTAATAAAAAAGAACGCCACCGACTTGCCCGTTGTTTCCTCCGCCATTACCTGTTCCAAAACCGCCGCCTGCTTTTCAAACGCTTTTTCCGCCTGTTCCGTCTTTCCAAGCAGCGCCCCGTAAAACTTTATCCATTCCACTCGTCCCATCGGATGGGATTCATAGCTGGAATAATCTATCATAACCGGAATCCCAAACCCCTCCAGCTTTTCTATTACCTCCGGAGCATGGGAAATCATCTTGTTCTCAATGGCAAGCGAACAATTCCGAGACAAAATCAGTTCATAATCCGGCTTATTGTATTTTCCGGCATAAAGCAGCTTCCCGCTCTCCATTGCCTGTCTGGCTTCTTCAATATACCATCCGTCCGCCTTCTGCCCCGAAAGCGTGACCGTATCCAGCGCGTCCAGTTCACAGACCATATTCATGGCGGCCGACGCGACCAAATACAGATTATTCAACGGACGCCGCAAAACCACGGCATCTTCTTTTGTTTTCTCCAAAACCGCTTCTCCTTCCGGCACTATAAGAAACTTCTCGCCTTCCTTTAATGTAAGAAGCACATAACCTCCCCGGTAATAGTCCACGGAAAAATTTTCGGCGTACCGCAGTTCCATGCTGCCTTCGTAAATAAGTTCAATATCTTCCGTTCCCTTTCGTGAGCCGGACGCAGAGGAAGGAGCACTGCAGCCGCACAGCCCCAACAGCCCCGTTAAAAGCAATAAATATACCGCAATTACTTTTTTTCCTCTGTTCATGCCTTCTCTCCTTATTCTGATTCTGCCGGTTTCATCGTATCGGAATGGAACGTAATCGTATATTCAATCTCGCGGGGCTTACTCATCGCGACCGTGTCGCCGATTACGGTAATCGCCTCATCCAACGCTTTTACCGGAATTTCAAAAACGGAATCTCCTTCCATGTTGACCGGAAGATACTTTTCCCCGTCCACAATCATATAATCATAATTCGGACTGTTCCACCGCACCGTCGCTATTTTAGTGTCCCCCGTTACCGTGACGGTCGCCGGGGAAAGAATCACCGCTTTTCCGGTTCCGCCTTCAAAGGTAAGTTCAATCGAATAAACGCCGTCTTTCGTATCGGTTCCCTCCTTTGTATCCTTCTTGGCGCATCCGCAAAAAAGGCACAGGGCCATACATCCGGCAAGCAGCAACATAACATATTTCTTCATATCTCTCCTCTTTCTGCAGTAATCTGCGGTTTATATTTTTGAGTAACAGAACAAAGTGATCAAGCCCACTTCAACTCCCCCTCCCCTCATTCATGAGGGGCTTGAACACTTTGCGCGCCGAGCACAGCCGCCTGCGGCAAATTTCCTTTTGTGCGAGTGCGCATCCTGCCCGAAGGGCTTTTTGTATCATAGGAAATGCAAGGCATTTTCCTATGATACAAAAAAACCTTTTCCCAAAATTTGGTAAAAGGTTTCCGCACAAATAAATCTGCCCACAACACAAAAGCCAAAAAAAGAGCTCCGCTTTTGGCAAATCTAAACGTACAACCAGTTACTCGTGGTTTTGAAACAAATGTTTCCGTACAGCATTCAGGCAGGTCTCCCGGCTTAAAGATCATTGCATTCGCCATCTTCCCAGTTTCCCAGTGATATATCGGCTTCAGCTCCCTAATTACGGTGACGAGTTCGTACAGGATTTACACCTGTTTCCCTTTTCACCGGAACTAACCGCGGACGCGGTTATTCCGACACCTGACTGCTATTTATTTAGTTGTATATCTTCAAAGCACCGCTCCGGCAGAGCCTTGAAATCCTTTACAGATATAATACCATAACTTCCCTGTCGGCTTCAACCGATTTTTTCTTTTCCGCCCATATACGGCTGTAATACCTTAGGGATATTGATGCTGCCGTCCGCGTTTAAGTTGTTTTCCAAAAACGCGATTAACATACGCGGCGGAGCAACTACGGTATTGTTTAACGTATGCGCAAAGTACTTTCCGTCCGCGCCGTTGACACGGATTTTCAGACGGCGTGCCTGTGCGTCACCAAGATTCGAGCAGCTTCCTACCTCGAAATACTTCTGCTGGCGCGGGGACCATGCCTCCACATCGATAGATTTCACTTTAAGGTCCGCCAGGTCACCGGAACAGCACTCTAACGTCCTTACCGGAATATCCATGGAGCGGAATAAATCTACCGTATTCTGCCACAGCTTATCAAACCACATCGGAGACTCCTCCGGTTTGCAGACAACAATCATTTCCTGCTTTTCAAACTGATGGATACGGTACACTCCGCGCTCCTCGATGCCGTGCGCGCCCTTCTCCTTACGGAAACACGGAGAATAGCTGGTCAGAGTCTGCGGAAGGTTCTCCTCCGGCAAAATCGTATCGATAAACTTACCGATCATGGAATGCTCGCTGGTGCCGATTAAATACAAATCTTCGCCCTCAATCTTGTACATCATGGCATCCATTTCCGCAAAGCTCATAACGCCGGTCACAACATTGCTCCGAATCATAAACGGCGGAATACAATAAGTGAAGCCGCGGTCAATCATAAAGTCTCTCGCGTAGGAAATAATCGCGGAATGCAGTCTTGCAATATCGCCCATCAGGTAGTAAAAACCGTTTCCGGCTACCTTTCTTGCGCTGTCAAGGTCGATTCCGTTTAACTTCTCCATAATCTCGGTATGATACGGAATCTCAAACTCCGGCACAACCGGCTCACCGTAACGCTGTATTTCCACGTTTTCGCTGTCGTCCCTGCCGATTGGCACGCTAGGGTCGATGATATTCGGAATCGTCATCATAATCTTTACTACCTTTTCGGAAAGCTCGGCTTCCTTTGCTTCAAGCTCTGCAAGGCGCACTGCGGACTCCTCTACCTGCTTCTTCTTTTCCTCTGCCTCTTCCTTTAAGCCCTTTGCCATCAGGCCGCCGATTTCCTTGGAAATACGCTTTCTGTCCGCACGGAGCTGATCCGCCTCCTGTTTTGCGGCACGGCTCTGCTTGTCCAGTTCGATTACCTCATCCACCAACGGGAGCTTGTTCTCCTGAAATTTATTGCGGATGTTCTGCTTTACGATTTCCGGATTTTCTCTTACAAACTTTAAATCTAACATAATATTCCTCCTTAAAAATTTTCTTTTCCACGTTTCTTACCGTGAGCTGCGTCGAGTGCGGTCACTCTTGCGGCAGTTTCCCTGTACACGTTCATGTACAGCACACCTGAAGATTTTTTATATGATAGGAACTGTGAAGCAATTCTCTATCATAAAAAAGAAACTCCGTCCCTCAGCTTCTGCCATGGGACGGAGTTGAAATTCCGCGTTGCCACCCACGTTGCCGGTTTCCCGGCCTCTCGTGTACGCTGTACGGGGCGTTCCCCGGGCTTTCACCCGGACTCGGAAGGTGGAGGGAATCCGCTGCCTGTCTGCTCGCACCAGCCGCAGACTCTCTGAAAAGCATTAAAATTCTTAGCCTTCGTCATTGTCATTTCGTTTATTGTAACACGCTTTCTTTCAAAATACAAGTAATCTGCCGCATATTTTTTTGAATATTATTTTTCACAGGCATTCTGCGGAAACGTCCGTCCCGCGCACCTAATTACTTTACGCGGAAGTTTCGTCTGTTTTCATGTCTTCCCCCGTCAATCAAAGTTTAGGTTCCCGGTTGCCGCCCATGTTGCCGGTCTCCCTCTCCGGTATCGTATTTTTACAGATGCCGTAATAATATACCAGAAGCAGGAAAAACGCCGCAAACGCAAGCATTCTGCGGAAATACCCGCCCCCGCGCGCCCACCGGAGGAGCAGCGCTTTTATTTCTTTCTTTTTTTCCTCCGTCATGCCGCTTTTACAGTCTTCAAAATACATATGCAGATAACCAAGACCCGCAACCATGCCAAGAGTCGCATACGGTCCTGCGGTAACAGTTCCGCCGGTCTTCGGTTCGGAATCCTTCTCCTGTGTTTTTTCATTTTCTCCTGTATTATCCTTTGGCGTTTCCCCGGTATTATCCTTCGGAGCTTCTCCTGTTCCCGATGCCGGAATTACCTCTGTCCGTATCTCATAGCCGCAGACAGTACAGCGGTAAGTAATTATTCCCGTTTCCACAGATGTCGGGGCTTTTGTTACCGTCCCGTCATCCTCGGTATGAGCAACCGGTCCGGACTTTTCTCCGCAGAAACATTCGTTCCAGTGTTCGGTTTCGTTATATTTCCATTCTTCTCCAAAGCTGTGAACTGCCATATCTAAGCGGGCGTCGCCGAGAATGCAGTCACGCCAGTGGGTATTTGCGTCCCTGCTCCACGCTCCCGACGGACTGTGAACATGCTGCTCTTTTTTCGGAACTTTCGGAATCGTCCCGTTCTCGGTATATCCGCATACGGTACAATTCCTATGCCGTGCACCTTCCGTTTCCTCCGTTGCCTCGATATCAACAATCCAGCCTCCGAAGCTGTGCCCCGCCGTATCTAATTTGATACCATCTTCACCGACGCAGTCATGCCAGTGGCTATTCGCGTCCTTATTCCACTCTGCCTTCGGTGTATGGGTATGGTCCTTTTTCGGAATTGTACCGTCCTCTCTGTAGTGGCAGACGGTACATTCCCTGTGCCGTGCACCTTCTGTTTCTTCCGTTGCCTCGGTATCAACAATCCAGTCTCCGAAGTGATGCTCTTCCGCACCTAATTTGATGCCATCCTCACCGACGCAGTCATGCCAGTGATTCTCCGCGTCCCTATTCCACTCTTCCTTCGGTGTATGGGTATGATTTTCCGTCCAAGAGGCATATACCGTTGTTGCATCTGTAATCTCCTGTCCAAAATCAAACGATGTATTTCTGTCCTCCTCCGTTACCCAGCCTGCAAAGGTATAACCGTCTTTCACCGGCGAATCCGCAGGAGCTTCTACTGCCGTATTCTGCTTTACATACTTTGTGTCTATCAGTTCTTCTCCGTCTTTAAATCTAACGGTGCAGAATGTCACCGTACTCTCGATTTCCTCTCCCTCATTGGAAAGAATGACGGGAGAATCCAAGACAGATTTCCCATTGATTACCCAGTCATACTCGGTCAGCGGCAGTTCTTCTGTTACCTCATAGATGAATTTCCCTGCCTTAGCCAACAAAGCCGGACTCCAGCTTTTGTCACCCTCTCCGGATTCCAGTTTTACTTCTCCCAAATTACCGGAATCCGTCTCCTCATATCCCAAAACCGTTACGACAAGCCGAAGGGTAGAAAAATCTTCCTTTCCTTCTTCCGCAATCCATTTTTCATACTTAGGCCATGCAGCCTTATATTTCTGTGCACAGCCCTTTGGAACAATAATGGCTTTTTCACTTTGTTTTATGAAACTACAATTATAAAACACATCTCTGTAAGATATCGACTCCTCTTTATCGGCATTATGACATTCCGGCGGTTCCTCTCCCTGCATAATTACTTTTTCCAACTCTCCACAGTCGTAAAATGCGTTGCTTCCTATATTTGTAACTGTTTTAGGAATTGTAATCTCCTTTATTTTACTACAGGCTCCAAAAGCCAGAGTGCCTATGGTCTGAATATTTTCCGGAAGTACCACGCCGCTTGCATTTTCAAAATCATCCGAAACCGTCACGGTTTCCAATACCTTGCACCGCATAAATGTATGGTCGGGAATGTTAGTTATATTGCCGGACAGTCTGACTCTTTGGAGGTTCACCATATCAGAAAATATACCCTCTTCTATTACATTTACACTGTCCGGTATCTTCATTTCTGTAATACCAACTGCTGATTCAAAGGCAAACTTTTTTATAGTTTCCACCGTCTCCGGTATGTCAATATTTTTCAGTTGACTGCATTTCTCAAATGCATACTCACCTATGGTTTTTAAACCTTCCGGCAGATTAACGGATTCCATATTTGCACATTGGGCAAACGCGTAATCGCCTATGGTCTCCAATCCGTTCGGTAATGTAACAGATGTCATATTATTACATTCATAAAACGCATAATCTGTAACGGCTGTCACACCGGAGTTGATAATAACTTGTTTTACATCATCCGCATATTTGCTTATATGTATAGTACTACCATGATCTTCTTCTCTTTCATGTGCAGACCTCCAGCTCTCCATCCCGGCCTGACTATCAATCGTCAACACTCCCTCCGTAGATAACGTCCACCCGTTTCCGGAAACCGGCAGTTGATAATCCGCCGCTTCCGCCTCCAAAGGCTTTGCTCCCGATACCGTCCCTATAAGCAAGACTGCCGAAAGCAGTACCGCCATAACTTTTCGCAATAAGTTTTCCTGCCGCTTTTCCATATTTATCCCTCCGTTTCTCTCCGGTCTGACTGCAGTAAGTCCTTTACCACTTCCGCGGCAATCAAAAGGCCCGCTGACGACGGAACAAACGCGATACTGCCCGGCACTGCCTTGGCTCTCTTTACGGCTCCTGCCGTTTTTTTACCGTCCCCTTCGTTTTCTTCTGCCGACACGCCGTTTTCTTTTTGAACCACCGGTTTTATCGGTTCTTCTTTCGAGTACAGCACCTTTACATTGGTAATCCCTCTTTGTTTTAACTCCCTGCGCATTACTTTTGCCAGCGGGCAGACGCTTGTTTTAGCAATATCCGTAATCTCAAACCGCGACGGGTCTAACTTATTTCCGGTTCCCATACTGCTGATAACCGGCACTCCCGCTGCCTTGGCGCACGCAATCAGTTCGAGCTTTGCGGTTACGGTATCTACCGCGTCTATCACATAATCATATGACGAAAACTCAAACTCTCCCGCCGTTTCCGGAAGGAAAAAACAGTTCCGTATTTCGACTGTCACTTCGGGATGAATGGCACGAAGGCGCTCCGCCATAACTTCGGTTTTCCTTCGTCCTATCGTATCATAGGTCGCGACAATCTGCCGGTTAATATTTGTTTCACTCACCGTATCGTTATCCACCAGAGTAAAATGCCCGATTCCGCACCTTCCTAACGCTTCCGCTACATAACCGCCGACACCGCCGACGCCGAACAATGCCACATGCTTTTCAAAAAGGTTTTCCAACGCCTCCTCTCCAAGCAGATATGCCGTCCGTTCCCAAGCCTTCCGCATCGTACACTCCTTTCCGAATCTTTATACGGCCCCGTACTTTTCCGTACAAATTACGCCCACGCACCGGGTGACACAGTCGGCTCGGTCGTGGGCGCGTCTTTTTTATTCTTATTTTTCCTATTTCTTTTTTACCGACGCAGACTTTCCGCGTAGCCCTTGATATCGGAAGCGTTGACATACTTCTTTATTTCGCCGTTGTTTACGACAACCAAGGTCGGCGCCTGCATAATACCGTACTCATCTACAATATCCAAAGCCTCTTCCGCGTCTACGGTTTCATATTCCACATCCTTTAAAAATTCCTTTGCAATCTTACAGTTCGGACAGGTCTTTGTCGTAAACAGGTAGATGCCGTCCGCCTTTTTCGGCTGCATGGAACTCCCCTCCTGCCCGTAAACTTCGCTCTGTAAGGTAATACGCTCCTGATGCGCTGCCTCTCCCGTTTTGTCATCCATCTGTCTGGAGGCAGTTAAATCATACAGTTTACGGTTCTTGTACTCCTGCGACTTACCTTCGTTCCAGTTCTGTACCGGACGGTAATAGCCGGTAATTCTCGAATATACTTCTGCCGTTTCCCCACAGTGCGGGCAGACAAACTGCTCGCCGGTCAGATAGCCGTGCGTCTTACAGATGGAATACGTCGGAGACAGCGTATAATACGGCAGCTTGTAATTTTTTGCAACCGTGCGCACAAGCTTTGCCGCGGCCTGCCAATCCGGAAGCTTCTCGCCGAGGAAGCCGTGGAATACCGTACCGGAAGTATACAAAGTCTGTAACTCGTCCTGCGTATCCAGCGCCTCGAAAATGTCCGCGGTGTAATCTACCGGAAGGTGGGAGCTGTTCGTATAATACGGCGTATCTCCCGGCTTTCCTGCGGTCTTAATGTCCGGAAACCTCTTTCTGTCATGCTTTGCCAGACGATAGCTGGTCGATTCCGCCGGCGTCGCCTCCAAGTTATATAAATCGCCGTACTCTTCCTGATAATCACTCAAACGCTCCCGCATATGATTGAGCACGCGTTTTGTAAACTCCTGCGTTTCCTCTGACGTCATATCCTTTCCAATCCACTTCGCGTTCAGCCCCGCTTCGTTCATACCCACAAGACCGATTGTGGAAAAATGGTTCTCAAACGTGCCGAGATAACGCTTTGTATACGGATACATGCCCTCGTTTAACAGCTTTGTAATAATGCCCCGCTTTACCTTTAAGGAACGTGCCGCAATATCCATCATATGGTCAAGGCGTTTAAAAAAGTCCTGTTCATCCGAAGCCAGATAAGCAATGCGCGGCATATTAATCGTAACGACGCCGACGGAGCCGGTGCTTTCACCGGAGCCGAAGAAACCGCCGGTCTTCTTGCGGAGTTCACGCAAATCCAGACGCAGACGGCAGCACATGGAGCGCACGTCGCTCGGCTGCATATCGCTGTTAATATAATTGGAAAAATACGGTGTGCCGTATTTGGAAGTCATTTCAAACAAAAGCCGGTTATTTTCCGTATCCGACCAGTCAAAATCATCGGTAATGGAATAGGTCGGAATCGGGTACTGGAAGCCGCGTCCGTTTGCGTCTCCCTCTACCATAATCTCGATAAACGCCTTGTTTACCATATCCATTTCCTTCTTACAGTCACGGTAACAGAAATCCTGCTCCACACCGCCGACAATACACGGAAGATTCGCAAGGTCAGCCGGAACCGTCCAGTCCAGAGTAATATTGGAAAACGGCGCCTGCGTCCCCCAGCGGCTCGGCGTATTTACGCCGTAAACAAAGGAAGAAATGCACTGCTTTACCTCACGGTAAGAAAGGTTATCAACCTTGACAAACGGCGCAAGATAGGTGTCAAAGGAAGAAAACGCCTGCGCACCCGCCCACTCGTTCTGCATAATGCCGAGGAAATTTACCATCTGGTTACACAACGTAGAAAGATGCCTTGCCGGAGAAGACGTAATCTTTCCCGAAATTCCGCCAAGTCCTTCCTGAATCAGCTGCTTTAAGGACCACCCCGCGCAATACCCCGTGAGCATGGACAAATCATGGATATGGATATCCGCCTGACGGTGCGCGTTCGCAATTTCCTCGTCATAAATCTCGGACAGCCAGTAGTTTGCGGTAATTGCTCCGGAGTTGTGCAGAATCAGACCGCCGACGGAATACGTCACGGTGGAATTTTCCTTTACGCGCCAGTCTTCTTCTTTCACATAACTGTTGACAATATCTTTATAGTCCAAAATGGTGGACTTCATATTACGAATCTTTTCGCGGTTTTTACGATACAAAATATAGGCCTTCGCCACATCCGTATACCCGGTATGTTCCAAAACACGCTCCACGCTGTCCTGAATATCCTCTACCGTTACCGTACCTTCTTTTATGCTCTCCTGGAAATCAGAGGTTACACGCAGCGCAAGCAAATTGATAATCTCATCGTTATAAGACTTGTTTGTCGCCTTAAACGCCTTTGTTATGGCGTCGCTGATTTTAGAAAGATTAAAATCAGCAACCTCTCCGTCCCGTTTTACTACATTAATCATTTTTATCCCCTTTCGTAACATGACATGGTATATTGCTACATTCCTAATATTACCATTATCTTCTGTAATAGTCAAGCAAAAAACCACCATATCTATGAAAAATTTTATTTTTCATTCAAGATATAGTGGTTTAAACTTTATCGTGCAGGCATATGCCCGAAAATCTGTCCGTAAAGGTCCCGCGGAATATATGCTTTGACTGCAATCCCTTCTTCTACATATTCCTCCGAAAGCAGCTGCCCGTACTTTCGCACCAGCGCCAGCTTATTTCCTTCGGCATAGCCAAACACACACTCCGTATAAACCTTGTTCTCGCGTAGAATCCTTGCCGCCGCGTCCAAAAGTTCCGGCAGTCCCTGTCCGTGTTTTGCGCTGATACGCACCGTATAATCCGCCTTTAAATCTTTGCGGGCTTCCTGCTCTGTCACAAGATCCTGCTTATTAAACGCCGTAATCACCGGCTTATCCTTTACACCTAAATTGGCAAGCGTTTCATATACAATATGCATCTGCGCATCCGCGTCCGGGTTGGAAGCATCTACTACATGCAGTATCATGTCCGCATACTTCGCCTCCTCTAAAGTGGAGCGGAACGCGTCAATCAGGTGGTGCGGCAGTTTTCTTATAAAACCTACCGTATCCGTCAAAAGTACCTGCTCGCCGCTGTCTAACTTTAAAATACGGGTCGTGGTATCAAGCGTCGCAAACAGCTTGTTTTCTTCCAGTACCCCGGCGTCGGTCAGCGTATTTAACAGGGTAGACTTTCCCGCGTTGGTATAACCGACAATCGCAATCACCGGCATCCGGTTTTTTTCACGCATGGAGCGTGCCACCTCACGGTTTTTCTTCACCTGTTCCAGTTCCCTGTTCAGCTGCGCGATACGCGCCCTGATAATCCGCCGGTCCGTTTCCAGTTTTTTCTCACCCGGTCCTCTGGTTCCGATACCGCCCGAAGCGCCCGCCGCACCGCCGCCGATACGGGACAGGGCACTGTGGCTTCCGATTAAGCGGGTCGAACGATACTTTAACTGCGCCAGTTCCACCTGAAGCTTTCCTTCGCCCGTTCTCGCGTGCTGGGCAAAAATATCCAGAATCAGCATCGTCCGGTCCATTACTTTACATTCCAGCGCGTCTTCCAGATTCTTCATCTGCGCCGGAGAAAGCTCATCGTCGCAGACAATCCCGTCCGCTTTATGCAGGGCAATCAACTCCGCGATTTCTCCTATCTTTCCTTTTCCGACATACGTTCCCGGATGAACCGCCTCACGGTTTTGTATCACAACCGCTGCCGTCTCGGCGCCTGCCGTTTTTACCAGTTCCTCCAGTTCCAGAAGGGAAACTTCGGTATCGTCCCCTTCGGAAACACGCACGCCGACCAGGATTACACGCTCCTGTTCTTCTTTATTTTCAATCATGCCTAACCTCTTTATTCTTCGCGTACCCGCGTAGAAAGAAACTCTAACTCTTTTTTGAGCGCCGCGTCGTCAGGATAGCGTTCCACATACGCCGCCGCACGTTTATATGCCGTATTATAATCTCCCGTTTTTTCGAGAATTACTACTTCGTTGCAAAAAAGCTGCCTTTCATGTAACGTATCGGAAAGCTTCTGTCCGGCAAGTACCGTTTCCAACGCTTCTTCCAGCTTGTCCTGCCGCATCAGGCAGATTGCCATCTGATTATAAGCCGCCGCATCCTTTGCTCCGCTGCCGCCGATATACTCTTTATAATGGTATGCCGCTTCGCCGTAATTGGAACGTTCACGGTAAATCTCTCCGATATAATAATGCGCATCGTCATAACCGTTTTCCGCGGCCGTATTCAGTTCGTTCATCGCCGTGTCATAATCCCCGTTAAAAAAGTGTGCTTTTGCGATAAAATAAGCATCTTCCGCCGTCGGATTCTCAATCTCCGTAATGACACGGAGCAGTTCCTTCTGTTCCTGATACTTTCCCAGCTTTCCCAAAACATTATACTTGCCAAAATACAGATCAAAATTACCCGGCTCCAACGTAATCGCCTTATCATAATCCGAAAGGCTCTTTTCATACGCACCAAGGATATAGTTCATATACGCCCTCGCGCGATATCCCGCCGCGTAATCCTCCTGTTCCTCCAACAGCGTGTCATACACCCTGACAGCCGACACGTAGTCTCCTTCGCACTCTAAGGCATCTGCGAGGTACATCCGGATATCCGCGTTCAGCTTAAGCAGAAGCGGCTCTTCAAGCGCTTTCTCAAAATACTCCTTTGCCTTCGCGTAATTGCCTTCTTCATAGTAAGTAATCCCAATGCCGCGCCATGCGCGCTTATTATTCTGCCTTGTCAGCTCCATGTCACGCTCCACAAGCGCGTGTTCCAGCGCTGTGCGCGCCTCCTCGTACTGCCCCAGCGCGGCATAGGAAAAGCCCTGTTCTATATAATACTCGGCCTTATCGGGATTCTCCTCTAACGCCTTACTAAAATACAACAGCGCATTTTCATAATCACCGGAGGCAAACGCCTCCTGTCCGCTTTGATAATACTCCCCCGCCTTCCCACAGCCGCCAAGAAAAACCGCCGAGGCGATTCCCGCTGCCGCCATCCAATAACGCAATCGCATAAGCCCTCCTGCTTACGGCCAAACGCCTTTCTTCGGTTTATTTACCGTAATTACTTTATTCGCCTCCAGATTCGCCGTCAGTAGCAGACGCATCTCGTCACGATACTCCGGTTTCGCGAAATAATACGCGTAAGTGTCAATAAGAAGGAAAATATTCGCCGTCCTTCCCTCTAACTTAAAGTTATTAAAGCCCATCGGCACATAGGTCTCCCAGATTGCCTCCGGAGAAATATGCGTGACATAATCCTTATAAATATAGAGCGAAGTCTTCTCGCCGTACTCACAATACCAGCGAGGAACTTCTATCTGCATCCCCGCCGGAAGTTTGCGGTTCTTTAAGGCAATCATCTCCTGATTTGCCACGAAACGGTAATGCTCGCCTCTGCGCGGGCAGTTCGGAATACAGCAGGCGTTTACCAAAAATTCACACTTTTCCTTTTGTTTAATCTGCTCCAATAAGTCGAACTGATTATTTAAGTTATAGTCCAGTACGACATATTTATAGTCTTTCTCTAATTCCTCGTTTAAAGCATCCATATCCCTGATTTCTTTACAGGTGGAGCTGGTTATTTTAAAGTTCGGATAGTTCTTACGGATATACTCCTCCAAAATCGGAGAAACAACGATTACCTCGTTCATCCCGTTATCCGCTTCCTTCATACAAAAATTGCAGTACGGGTCCTGTAAATCCGCCTCCGTCAACAGCGGGTTAGTATAGGTATAACGAATCGGAATTCCTTCCTCGTTAATCTTTTGAATTACAGCGCGGATAAACTCCGCATTGCACTGGTCTCCGCCTCCGGCAAACCTTCCGCCGTTCCATTTCGACGTCGGAAACTCCCCGAACATCGACGCGATTTCTAAGCCCTCTCTGAAAAAATGCGGGGAATTTTCCATAAGCCGAAGGAGAAGCATATTCAGCGGAAAATTATATCGTATCCCCGGAAGATGAAAACGAACCTTCATACCATTCACTCCTTTGTTTTTTCCCTTTGCGGTTTCTGCGGCAGGATTTTCTTTTCTCTGCCCTGTCCGCATCTCTGTATTCTATGATATCACATAGGCAGGAACAGTGTCAAGAAAGTCAAACGTCTTAAAAAATACGGAAACTTGAGATAGCAAAATAATTGTAAATATGGTATAATCTCGACAGAGATTATACCTGCGCCGGTTCGCAGTCCGACCAAAGGGAGGACATTCCGATGCGAACCTATGCCTTTCATCTACACATAAAAAGGAGTACGACATATGAATAAGAAGATACTTTTACTGAACGGAAGCCCGAACGAATTCGGCTGTACTTATACCGCACTGAAAGAAATTGCGGATACGCTGGAAAAGCATGATATCAAATCCGAGTTTTTATATCTCGGAAAACAACCTGTTGCAGGGTGTATCGCGTGTAACAGCTGCGGCGTTACCGGAGTATGCGTATTCCGTGATAAAGTGAACGAACTGCTTGCAAAACTGGACGAATACGACGGGATTGTGGTCGGCTCTCCGGTTTACTATGCAGGCCCGACCGGACAGCTCTGCGCGTTTCTTGACCGCCTGTTCTACTGCAGCGGCGGCCGAATGGACGGAAAACTCGCGGCGGCGGTAGTTTCCTGCAGACGCGGAGGCGCCAGCGCCGCCTTTGACCGGTTAAACAAATATTTTACAATCTCCAATATGAACGTCGTCGGCTCCCAATACTGGAATCAGGTACACGGCTTTACGCCGGAAGACGTGCGAAAGGACGCGGAAGGGTTACAGACCATGCGTACGCTCGCGCAAAATATTGCATGGCTTTTAAAGAATATCGAGGCAGGAAAAAGGGAAGGGCTTCCGGCTCCGGTATACGAAAACCGCGTCGCAACACACTTTATTCAGCGCTAATACTTTTTGTAAGATAGCCTCTTTGCTTTGCCCATGTTTCCGCATAGGAGCCCGACGGCGCAATAATTGTTTCCAGACGCTCACAGTCCAAAAACGCCAATCCGCTGATTTCTGTTGCCCCTTTCCCGATTGTCACATCTGTCAGGCTACGGCATTCCTCAAATGCAAAATCCCCGATTGTCGTCACACTATCCGGTATCACTACGCTTGTCAGACTGTGGCATTTAGAAAATGTATAATACCCGATTACCGTCACACTATCCGGTATCACTATGTTTGTCAGACTGCTGCAATATTCAAATGCATAACTGCTGATTGTCGTCACGCTGTCTCCGATTGTCACGCTTGTTAGGCTGCTGCAATCCCCAAATGCATAATACCCGATTACCGTCACACCGTCTCCGATTGTCGCACTTGTCAGGCCGCTGCAGCCCCGAAATGCAGAATACCCGATTGTCATTACACTATCCGATATCTCAAGGCTTGTCAGACTGCTGCAATCCTGAAATGCAGAATTCCCGATTATCGTCACGCTGTCTCCGATTGCCGCACTTGTCAGACTGCTGCAACCCTGAAACGCAGAGTCCCCGATTATCACCACACTATCCGGTATATCAACGCTTGTCAAACCGCTGCAATCCTTAAATGCCTTCTCCACGATTGTCGTCACGCTGTTTCCGATTGTCACGCTTGTCAGACCACTGCAGCCCTCAAATGCACCCCGCCCAATCTCCGTCACGCTATCCGGCATCATTACGCTTGTCAGGCTGCTGCAGCCACTAAATGCAAAATCCCCGATTTTCGTCACACTATTCGGTATCACTACGCTTGTCAGATTGCTGCAATACAAAAACGTAAAATTCTTGATTCCCGTCACACTATCCGGTATCACTACACTTGTCAAGCTGTTGTTACTTTGAAATGCAGAATCCTCAATCTCCGTTACCGTCTTTCCCAAAATCGTGTCAGGGATTACAATAACCTCAAGGGATTCATCTTTTAATCCTATAATAGAAATGGTCCCGTCCTCGTTTTCCCGATATGTAAACATACTGGCCGCTATCACACTATTCGGTATATCATCGCTTGTCAGGCTGCTGCAGCCCTCAAATGCCCTCTTCCCGATTTTCGTCACACTATCCGGTATCTTGATGTTTGCCAGGCTGCTACAGCCGTAAAATGCACTATCTCCGATTTCTGTCACACTATCCGGTATCACTATGTTTGTCAGGCTGCTGCAGCCACTAAATGCACTATCCCCGATTTTCGTCACACTATCCGGTATCACTACGCTTGCCAGACTGCTGCAGCCATTAAATGTACTCCGCCCAATCTCCGTCACGCTGCCAGATATTTTGACGTTTGTCAGGCTGCTGCAACCCTGAAATGCAGACTCCCCGATTTCCGTCACACCGTCTTCGATTGTCGCACTCGTCAGGCTGCCGCAATCCTGAAATGCACCACTCCCGATTGTCGTTACACTATTCGGTATTACTACACTTGTCAGGCTGCTGCAGCCCTCAAACGCCCACCCCTCGATTTCCGTCACTGCCTTTTCTAAAATCGTGTCAGGGATTACAATAACCTCAAGGGATTTATCTTTTAATTCTGTAATAGAAATAGTTCCATCATTGTTTTCCTGATATATAAACGCTTTGGCCTTCGTTACGGTCTCTTGTCCGCTCGTCTTTGTACTGTTTTTGCAGGCTGCCAGCCCGCAAAGCGCGGCGGCTGCAAGAAGTCCTAAAAATATCTTTCTCATATGTTCCTCCTAAATTTACACTTTGTCACATATTTTATATGATATTTAATTTTGTCAATTATAACATGTCAAATCTTTCTTTTCAATACCAAAAACCTTAATTTTAAAGACTTCCGTTATTCTGCGTGAAAGCACGAGACGGCCCACGAGGTCCGGGGGACCTCGGTTCTGGGCGGACCGGAGCGGAGAAGATTCGAACTTCGGAGCACGGCAGTGCTCCGAAAAAAAGAAAGGACAGTATCAACGATACTGTCCTTCTTTTTTTCCAGAGCACGAGACGGGATTCGAACCCGCGACCCTCGCCTTGGCAAGGCGATACTCCAC
>JAFLSZ010000109.1 GCA_022510665.1 Lachnospiraceae bacterium | reverse complement strand
TCCTTCGGACAAATACAAAAATCAGATAGTGTGCAATCTGCGGAACTTTTTAAAGCAGCTAAAAAAATGTGGAAACTCAAGGCGCTTTCTTCTTGTAAATATGGGGACAGTGATGTATGATAAAAGAGGAAAACAAGGAGGCATCTATGAAACGACCTGATGTGATTATACCGGTTTATAAAGCGGATAAAAAGTTAGAGCGGATGTTGGCAATGCTGCTGCAGCAGACCATACTTCCGGCAAAGATTATTTTAATGAATACCGAGGCGGAAGGCTTTACCGCGGAGGATTTAAGACAGCGTGTGGAAAAGATTGCGGCAAAGTATGACAGTAATAGGAAAGATACTGTGGAAATCCGTATCGGCCGTGTGCAGAAGAAAGACTATGATCATGGCGGTACAAGAAATCTGGCGGTACGGCGGTACTCGGACGCGGAGTTTTTCCTCTGCATGACGCAGGACGCGGTGCCTGCCGATATTTTTCTGATAGAAAAGCTTTTGCAGTGTTTTCAGGACGAACAGACAGGAGCGGCTTACGCAAAGCAGATTGCGGACGAAAACGCGGGGTTTACGGAGAAGTATCTCAGGCTGCATAATTACCCGTCGGCTTCTTTAAAGAAGACAAAAGAGGATAAGGAACGCCTCGGAATTAAGACGTATATGATTTCCAATACCTGTGCGATGTACCGCAGAAGCCGTTATGATGAACTGGGCGGTTTTGTAACCGACACGATTTTTAATGAGGATATGATTTTCGGCGCGGCGTTGATTGAGGCGGGCGGCGCGATTGTTTACTGCGCACCTGCGCGCGTGTATCATACACATAATTACGGATTAAAGGCGCAGTTTCAGAGAAGTTTTGACCTTGCCGTGTCCCAGACGGATTACCCGGAGGTGTTTCGTCAGGTAAGTTCGGAGCGGGAAGGGTTTCGCTATGTAAAGGGCGGGGCGGGGTACTGCCTTTCCCAAAAACGTTACGGGGATTTGGTAAAATTCCTTATGGACGCAGCAGCACGTTATGCGGGATATTTTTGCGGAAAGCATTATCGGATGCTTCCGAAGCGCGCGGTGCTTGCCTGTACCCTGCAGCCTGCGTATTGGCAGAAGAAAAAGGGTTGGAACGATACGGCTGCCGGAGAGAACGGAAAAGCTGCCGGAGAGAGAGCAAAAAACAGACAGGCAGAGGATTGTAAAGAAAAAAACGTAGAAAATACGGAAACGCACGAGGAAGTTCTGGCCGAACTTCATAAACTGGAGCTTGGCGCCCTGAAAGCGTTTTTGGCGCTTTGTGAGCGGTACGGACTGCGTTATTACGCAATCGGCGGTACGCTTTTAGGCGCGGTACGCCATCAGGGCTTTATTCCGTGGGATGATGATGTGGACCTTGCGATGCCGCGTGCGGATTATGATAAGTTGATTGAGCTTGTGAAGTCGGGAGAGGCAGAGGCGTTTTTTGACGGAAAATATCGAATCGAAAGCTGGCAGACGGATAAGGATTTTAAGAGCTATTTTGCAAAAATCTGTTCCGAGGAAGCGGAAATCTACGAAGAACTGCTGGAAGATAAGACAAAACGGCGGGGATATCTGATTGATCTTCTGCCGATTGACGGAACGCCGGATAAGGAGGCAGCACGGAAAGTTTACTATGCGAAGGCAATGGGGCTGCGTTTCCTCTGCGGTACGGCAAATGTATATACCGGAATCCGCACCAGCCGTCCCAAGTGGGAACAGGCGGTACTGCGTGCGGTACGCGCCCTGCGCCTGTACCGTCTGATAGAGGTAAAGCGTGTATACCGCGCTATGGATACGTTATTCCGAAAGCAGGACGCGGAGCACGCCGAATACGCCGGAACACTGACCGGAGCGTATAAGACAAAAGAGATTGTGCCGCGGCGCTTCTTTGGGGAAACTTACGATGAGTACAGCACATGGGACTTTGAGGGAATTACGCTGCGCGGCCCGAAGCTTTGGGAAGAATACCTTACGCATATGTTCGGCGATTACCGTTGCCTTCCGCCGGAGTCCGAACGGAAGGTACATTACAAGCCGTACATTCTTGAAAAAGGAAAGGATAAAGTCTGATGACGGAGCTGCAGGAAAAGATTTTTGAAATTATGAAAGTGTTTGACCGGGTGTGCCGGGAAAACGCTCTTTGTTACTATATGTTAGGCGGGACAATGTTGGGAGCGGTACGTCACAAAGGGTTTATTCCATGGGATGACGACGCGGATTTCGGACTGCCGAGAAGCGATTATGAAAGACTTCTGACGCTGTCGGAAGAAAAGATTCCGACGGGGTATCGGCTTCGGCATTTTTCCAGGGAAGAAGGCGTGCCGTATGCTTTTATGCGGCTGGAAGACGAAAATACGACCTGTATTGAGGCGCGCAGAAGCGGGAGCGGATATACCGGCGGCGTTTATATCGATATTTTCCCGTTGGATGCGGACAGCAATTTTTATCTTCTCAGGGCTGTCAGGGAGCTGCATATAAAGTTTGTAAAAAAGCTGTTATACGCGCACATTGCGGAAGAAGGAA
The DNA here is from genome assembly GCA_022510665.1 of Lachnospiraceae bacterium. GTDB lineage: Bacteria > Bacillota > Clostridia > Lachnospirales > Lachnospiraceae > SIG307. Next base: position 4,312 of record JAFLSZ010000109.1, on the reverse strand, counting down.
AAGTAAAAAATCCGCTGAAACGGATTGTGATGAAAAAGATAACGGAAAAGACAGAGCAGGAGGAACTGGTTCGCCGTTTGGACGCGATGGTTTCAAAATATGACGGAAACGGAAAAAAGCCGCAGTGGGGCGAGGCAAGGTTTTCCAACTATCTCGGACACTGGGGTAGGAAAGAGTCGATTCCGCGCAGGGTGTTTGACGGAGAAATCAGGCAGCGGGGCTATGACGCGTTTGACTGGCGGCGCGGAGAACGCGTTGCGGCGCCGGCGGAAGGACGAAGCATGGAATATGAGTTTGAGGGAAGTCTTTTTTTCGGACCGATAGACAGCGCGGCGTATCTTACGGCCCTGTACGGAGCCGATTATATGCTCCCTCCGGAAGAAGAGATGCGGGAAGGCCATCCGGCGGTAATAGAACTGGAACAGCCGTATTGTTTGGAGAATAGGGAAAACGGAGAGGAATAAAGCAAAAAAATAAAAAAGTAAGAAAGTAAGAAAAAAATCGCAGGTTTAAAGGAGGATTTTACAATGGATTATGCAGAGGCGGTAAAAAAAGTAAGCGAGTACGGGCAGGAACATGTATTGCAGTATTTTAACGAGCTTTCGGAAGAGGAAAAGACGGCTCTTTTACGGCAGATAGCGCAGACGGATTTTTCCGTTTTGGCAAAGGCTTCCGAGAAAGGGAAAGAGCAGAAACGGGGTGTTATCACGCCGATACCGGCAATGAAGCTCTCGGAAATTAAAGAAAAAAAAGAAACCTATACGAAACAGGGCATTGAACTGATTCGGGCCGGAAAGGTAGGCGCGGTGCTTCTGGCGGGTGGCATGGGTACCAGACTGGGTTCCGATAATCCGAAGGGAATGTACAATATCGGTCTGACAAAGGAAGTTTATATTTTTGAGCGGATTATCCGTAACCTTCTTGACGTGGTGGAGCAGACCGGAACTTTCATTCATTTGTTTATTATGACAAGCGAGAAAAACCATGAGAAGACGACGGCGTTCTTAAAAGAAAAGAAATATTTCGGTTATGCGCCGGAATATGTGACATTCTTTATGCAGGACATGGCGCCGGCTTCCGATTACAGCGGAAAGGTATATATGGAGGAAAAGGGTCTGATGTCGGCTTCCCCGAACGGAAACGGCGGCTGGTTTTCTTCCATGAAGCGCGCGGGAGTGCTGGAAACGGTGCATAAGGCGGGAATCGAATGGCTGAATATTTTTGCCGTGGACAATGTATTACAGCGGATTGCAGACCCTTGTTTTGTGGGTGCGGTTGCGGAAAAGAACTGTGCCGTAGGCGCAAAGGTAATTAAGAAAGCGGCGCCGGATGAAAAGGTAGGCGTAATCTGCTTAGAGGACGGCAGACCGTCCATTGTGGAGTATTACGAATTGACGAAGGAACTGATGGAAACAAAGGATGAGGCGGGAGAACCGGCATACAATTACGGAGTTATTTTAAATTATTTATTCCGTGTTAAGGATTTGGAAGAAATCGTAGGGCAGGAGATGCCGTTACACATCGTAGAAAAGAAAATTCCGTATTTAAACGAAGCGGGCGAAACGATGAAGCCGGAACAGCCGAACGGTTACAAATACGAGAGTCTTGTACTTGATATGATTCACATGCTGGACAGCTGTCTTGTCTATGAGGTGGTACGGGAGCATGAGTTTGCCCCGATTAAAAACCCGACCGGCATAGATTCCGTAGAAAGCGCAAGAGAATTGCTGAAATTAAACGGAGTAGAGTTATAAGAGAGCGTGCAATCTGCGGAACTTTTTAAAGTAGCTAAAAAAATGCGGAAGTTTTGAAAGGAGCAGGCATGGCGAAACAACATTGGAAACCGGGAAACATGCTTTATCCGGTGCCGGCGGTCATGGTAAGCTGCGGACGGATTGGCGAAACGCCGAATATTATTACGGTCGCGTGGGCGGGGACGGTTTGTTCCGACCCTGCCATGCTTTCCGTTTCGATACGCCCGGAGCGGTATTCGTACGATATTATCAGGGAAACCGGAGAGTTTGTGGTAAATCTTGTGACAAAGGATTTGGTTTTTGCGGCGGACTACTGCGGCGTAAAGTCCGGCAGGGAGGTTGACAAGTACAGGGAAATGAAACTGACGCCGCTTCCGTCTCAGAAGGTAAGCGCGCCGGGTATCGGGGAAAGTCCGGTAAACATTGAGTGTAAGGTGGTGCAGACGCTGCCCCTCGGCAGTCATACCATGTTTGTGGGCGAAGTGGTAAATGTTACGGTAGAAGACGCGTATTTAAACGGCTCGGGCAAGTTTGAGCTAAACGATACCGGCTTAGTCAGTTATTCCCACGGAGAGTATTTCCTTTTAGGAGAAAAACTCGGAAAGTTCGGTTATTCGGTACAGAAGAAAAAGAATTAAGAAACGGGCGGAACGGAAAGATTTTTTAGAACTTGAAAAAAGGCGGGATTTTCGGAACTTCATATTCAGGATATTGTCAAAGGGAAAAGTTTTGTACTAATATGTAAAAAAGGATGAATACATAATATTACGGCAATATTTTTGGGGTGTTTTTGAAGAGATTTAAAATTGTATTAAAAGGAGGTATTAGAAAGTAGTTTTACTCTAAAAGGGGGTAATTTATGGATACTATGGATAAGACACTGAAACCGAATCATCAAAAAGGTGAAATTCTGTTTTACTATTTTTGGCTGTTCATTTTTGGGAGTATTGTAGGATTTTTTCTGGAAGGAGTATGGTGTATCATTACCAAAGGTCATTGGGAGAACCATTCCGCGCTGGTTTATACTCCGCTTTGCGTTATTTACGGGTTTGGAGCGCTTGTGATGTACGGACTGTCCGGACAATGCGAAAAAAGGCCTCTGGTTTTGCAGGGAATTTTATTCATTGTGGCAGGAACAGCATTGGAATATAGTCTCAGCGTGTTGCAGGAAGCAGTGTTTGGTTCCGTTTCATGGAATTACAGTAAGCGCTTTCTGAACTTTCAGGGACGTATTTGTCTGTTTATGTCCATGTTGTGGGGCATGCTTGGAATTATCTTTGTGAAATGGATATTTCCTTATTTGAAAAAACTGCTTTACAGTATGTACTGTCCTTCCCTGAAAGTGATAACTGCCGTGATTTTGTTCCTGCTCCTGCTTGATACAGGAATTTCCGTTCTGGCAGTAAACCGCTGGCGTGAACGAAACTATGGGATAGAGAATCACAGCATAATTGCCGAATGGCTGGACATGAATTACGATAACGGAAGGATGGAAACAATATACCCGACGATGCGCTTTCCGTGAAAACAGGAAAGCGCCGGAAGTTTGGGTGCGGCACAGAGAAACCGGTTTTTGCAGGCTGCCGAATTGCCAACGGATTTTTTTGACTATATTCCCTTCGGAAAACCTGTTCATTGGGTCAGAATAACGCAAAAAAAGGATGGATTTCATGTCTTACTCTTTTGTGCTATAATATTTCTACGATGGATGAAAGTGCTTCTATTTTTTGAAAGGCACTCTATTATTTACGAAAAAAATATGCATTTATTGCATTAATGGCTATGACATTCATGTTATTACTTATTGGATATGAAGTATAAAAATGAGAGGATTAAGTCCCGGCCAGTTGTTGGACACTAAAACCATGAGAAGGGAGAATTTAAATGCGAAACAATGAACAATGCAAAGAAGAAATGATTGAGTTATTGACTACGGTATCAGAGGTGATATGGAGTGGCGGATTATTGCTTCTAGATATGATGCACAGAGGATATTTGGATGAGTTATTGACGGAAGATGATGAGGAATATAATAAAAAAATTGAAATATTGAAAAGACACATAGATTTGCTCACGGGCGATTTATTCGGAGAACTGACATTTATCGTTATTACGGCAAGACAAAACATTGAAAAACTTATTGGATTGTTTTCTGCGAATGAGGATGATTTTATTGTCGAACTCTTCAAGGAAGCTTTTGTCATGTATTCGAATCATTATCGTCCATGGGAAGTAAAATTTTCACTGGAAAAGATGATTGGACATAATGTTTCAATAGAGAAAATCTTCTTAACTTATTTAAAAGAGAATGAAAGATATACTGATTGTCTCAGAAGGTATTCGGAAGAAGGGCATTGTGATGGGTGAGAAAATTGGTTTTGCAGATTATAGAATTTCCGGAACATTTGGGCGCGGCTGTGTCGGTATTGGTAGAAGCAGAGATGTCCCATTTGCTATAATAAATGCGTGGCAACATTTTGGCAACAGAAAATCGGTAAGCCAAAATAAATGATGTAATTGAAGTAAAAACAGGTGTGTATTTGCATAAAACTTAAACA
>JAFLSZ010000108.1 GCA_022510665.1 Lachnospiraceae bacterium | reverse complement strand
GGTTCTAGCTATATGGAGATTGCATCCATCATAAAAACTAATAGTGCAACACCGGGGAAGGATTTGCAGGAATTGTGGCGTAGAATTGTATTTAATATGGCAGTATCAAACACAGATGACCATTTGAGAAACCATGGATTTGTTCTGGTGAAGGATGGATGGAGTCTGTCTCCGGTCTATGATGTCAATCCTAATATTTATGGAGATACATTATCGCTCAATGTAGATTCTGATAATAATCTGATTGACTTCAATGTGGCGTTGTCTGTGGCAAAAATGTATGGATTGACAGACGCACAGGCATTAGAAAAATTGAAGGAAATAAAGAATGTTGTGGAAAGCAATTGGAGAAGACTTGCACAGCAATATGGACTGAGCAGAAGTGAGATTGAGGGGATGGCGCCGGCATTTGATATGAGGTATAAGGAGTAGTGTACTATAGTCATCATGTTGAGGCAGTAGTATAGATGTCATGGGTCGAATAATAAGGGGACTGAAACCGGCATAGTTAAAGTACGTTGGTTTTGGAGAAAAATAACATGCTTACTGCTTTATCCAGATTGCTGATAATCAGAAAATAACAATAAACGGAAATAAGGAGAAATTTGATATGATAAAAATACTTTTCGTCTGCCATGGCAATATCTGCCGCAGCACCATGGCCCAGAGCGTTATGACCCACTTGGTTAATCAAAATAACCTCTCCGAGCAATTCTATATCGATTCCGCCGCCACCAGCCGGGAGGAGATTGGCAATCCTCCGCACTACGGCACGGTGGACAAGCTGCGCCGGGAGGGGATTTTGCTGGTGCCGCACAGGGCGGTGCAGATGTGTCCGGGAGATTATGACAAATACGACTATCTTGTCGGAATGGACGGCGCCAACATCCGCAATATGCTCCGTATTGCAGGCGGGGATCCTGATGGGAAGATTTACAAACTTACGGATTTTGCGGGACAGCAGGGAGACATTGCGGACCCATGGTACACCGGGGATTTCGAGACCACCTATCGGGACGTGCTGGCGGGATGCAGGGGACTGCTTAAGTACTGCATGGAACGCCGGTAACTGTGGGAAAAAAAGAGGCGGACAGCGAATGGCTGCCCGCCTCCTTTGTCATCGGATTAACTTTCCGAATCAAGAGTTTCAACGGGTACTGCTACAGTGTGTTCTACAGTGTTGTATTTCAAATCCAGGAAGCGTGCCCGTTCTTTGTTAAACATTTTTTTCAACTCATTGGAATGTCCCAGGATAATCCAAGGACAGTAAGTCGCCAGTCTGTCAAGGACCGTCAGTGCAGCAGAGTCATTGGCTACAGTGATATTGGTGGCATGTTTTTTTGGATTTGCGGATTTGGCATCTGCCGTAAAGATTGTAACCGAGTAGGCAGTACCGGTACTGCGTCCGTATTTGTTGCGGAAAGTGGTAGTGGTCTGGTAAGCCCATGCGATATTCGTAGTGGGAATTGCCCTAGGCACAGTGGAACGGATATCATGATAGATAAACAGTTTTCCGATTTTAGCCGATTTATTGCCTTCAACGGGGATGGCCGCGTTAAAGTCGGATTCCACAGCGTATTCGCTGCATCCAACCGAGTCGATAATCTGACGGATTTTCTTGAGATAGCCGCCTTTAGATGCCTTGATGGCGCGCAGGACTGCCCATAAAGCCATCGCCAGCCCTCCGAAAAACAGGGTCATGTAGAAAATGCGCCTGGTGGTTTTCCCTGCCCGGTCAACTTCAATATAATAAGGCATGGTCAGTTCTTGGATATTCTCGGCGGTAAAGTCCACCTCATGCCAGAAATCATTAAAATATTGAGTTTCCGTGCTGCCTAATTTTTTAATCTTACCGTAAAAAGTGATAGGGGCGGATAATAGATCATCATATGTATTCTGGGCCATTTTATCCATTTGCCCTTTGTACGCTGAAGGAACCTTGATGGCCATGTATTTGTATGGAGTATCCACATCATCCCAGGCGCCGGTGTATATGATGTAATAATAATCGGTGATAGTGGAAGAGCCTTGATTGCCCCTAACGCTCATAAAACGTCCATAGTTTTCCCGAAGTTCAATGTCCACCAACTGGGATTTGATTTCATCGGGAGAAAGGGTGGTGAAATCCACATACCCGGTAATGCTATAGACGGCGTTTTCTGCGTGAAGGACGCTGAACGTGACACCTATAATCAGCAGGATGGCGGACCAGAGCAGTGTGCGTTTAAAAGAATTTTTCCTTAGTTGTTCAAACATTTTTCATTCCTCCATAAATGTATCTAATTGATTTGATTCAGCAAGTCATTGTCTGAACTTTCAGACAGACTGACCGGACAAACCATTTTTCATATCCTTATTATATTAAATGCTCGGAAAAAAATCAATGAGGGATTATGCAAAAATTGTTTTTGGGGGAAATATCTGTGCCGTTTTCCGTTGTTCTACTATGTATCTTTGATAAAATTTATGTTAAGATTACGTTGTAACGGGGTCCCGTACCGAGGGGAATGCAGTAACAGGACGGAAGCCAAGAAAGGAGTAACTTATGATGAAAAAAACTGTATGCGCAATAGCGGCAGCGTTATTGCTTACAACAGGAGGAACACAGGCGGCACGGGAAGCGGTGCTGCCGGCGAATGAGAGCAGGAGTAATTGTCAAACGGAAGAACAGTGCAAAGAGCAGTTAGAATGCCTGACAACAGAGTGCGGCTGGTTGTCAGGATTGCTTTCTAAAACAGGATGCGACGATGCACAGAAGGGGAACATAAAGGAACAGTCGGAAATGGGTGTAACAGAAAGGGAGGAGCAGCCGGAAGCAGCCGTAACGGAGAAAGCGGAACAGCCGAAAGCCGTTGCGACATCAAAGCCGGAGGCAGCCGCAACGAAAAAAGCGGAACAGCCGAAAGCCGCTGCGACACCAAAACCGGAAGCAACCGTAACGAAAAAAGCGGAACAGCCGAGAGCGACCGCGACACCAAAACCGGAGGCAAGCGTAACGAAGAAAGCGGAACAGCCGAAAGTAACCGTGACACCAACACCGAAGCAGCCGGAAGTAAGTACAGTGAAAATTCCGGGATGGCTGGGGGTAATCGTGAAGAGAAATCCGGGATGCATGGAAATACTGGAAGAAATCGTGATGAAAAAATCGGAGTGTCCGAATGCAGCCGCAACGCCAAAGCCGGAACAGCCGAAAGTAACCGCAACGCCAAAACCGGAGCAGTCCAAAGTAACTGCAACGCCAAAACCGGAGCAGCCGAAAGTAACTGCAACGCCAAAGCCGGAACAGCCGAAAGCAACCGCAACGCCAAAGCCGGAACAGCCGAAAGCAACCGTAACGCCGACACCAAAAGCAGAGAAAGAACCTGAAGTGCAGGATAAGGCATATACGTATGGGCTTCGTATTACGGAGCTTGTCAATCAGTATCGTGCGGAAGCAGGTTTATCCCCTGTGAAGTATTCGGCGGAATTAAGCAAGGCGGCACAGACGCGTGCGTTTGAGATTGAAAAATCATTTTCTCATACACGTCCGGACGGAAGGTACTTTTCAACGGTACTGAAGGACTATGGTATTTCTTATAACTATGCCGGTGAGAATATTGCATGGGGTCAGAAGTCTCCGGAGGAAGTAGTGACGGCATGGATGAATTCTCCGGGACACCGTGCCAATATTTTAAATAAGAGCTTTACAAAACTCGGCGTGGGGTATCAGCAGAATTCCAAAGGTGTGAATTATTTCACGCAATTATTTACAAATTAGGATTCAGGAATCAAAAGTGTACTTAGTACCGACCGAAGACAATATGCTGTTTTGCAAGATTGCCTGCGGACGCACATATTAAAGTAACGGGAACCGCCTGACGGAATACACTGTAACATAGTGTAGCCGAAGGGCGGTTTCTGTTTATGAATAAAAATACTGTGGGATGCCGGGGATGTATAAAAAAATCCGAAAACAGAATTTTACTTGCGTTTCTTTTAAATCTATTTTTTTCTTTTATTGAGGTGTGGGGAGGAATTGTAACCGGAAGCGTAACAATATTTTCGGATGCCATCCATGATTTCGGGGACTGTATTGCGCTCGGAATGGCGTGGCGGATGGAGAAGCTTTCAAAAAAGCCGCCGAATAAGAGATATCACTTCGGTTACCGACGGTTTTCGGTGATTGCGGGACTGATGAATAATCTTATTTTGCTGGCGGGCGGCGTGATTATTATTGTAACCTGTATGCAGCGCTTTTTCTATCCGAAAAAAATCGACGGTGCGGGTATGTTTGTGTTTGCGGTGTTTGGAATTTTAATAAACGGTATCGCGATGCTTATGACCGCGAAAGGAAGTAATATTAACGAGAGAACAATCAGTACGCATATGCTGGAAGATGTATTAACCTGGGGGGCAGTGTTAATCGTGGGAATAATTATGTATTTCTTTGAGCTTCCGATACTGGATTCATTATTATCTATCGGAATGACAATTGTTATTTTCTGCGGAGTGGCGAAAAATCTGAAGCGGATTTTTATGGTGCTGACGGTACGCTCGCCGCTGACGGACGGGGAATATCGTCGGCTAAAGGAAGAACTGGAAGGCTGTGTGCTGCTTGGCAAACTTGAAAATTTACGGCTGTATAGTATGGATGGAGAAGACAGAAACGCGGAAGTGTTTTTTCGATTATCCTGCCGGTGTTCCGTTATGGAGCACGAGGCTTTGTTAAAAAAGACAGAGGAGTGCTGTAAAAAGTACGGAATTGAACAGGTAATTGTACAGATATGTTATCAGGTATAATACGGTATCTTATTTTTATATGCACAACGCTGCGCGGAATTCCTCTAAAAGCCGTTAAGCCGCTTGGGTGCGCCCTTACGTCTAAGCGGCTTTAAGAGGTGATTCCGGCTCCGCTGAAAAATGCCGAAACTCAAGGCGTTTTTGGAATTGAAATTTTTCCGATAATAGTGTATAGTAGAAAGAGCAGGAAACAAAAGATGGAGCAACTGATAGTACATAGAAAGGAATCAAACCATTATGAAGAAAAAGATTTGTTTACTTGCGGTAGTTGCGGCGCTGACAGCCGCGGCATGCAGCAGCAAAACGCCGTCAAACGGCGACCCTACGGATGTACCGGAGATGACCGTGACCGTGGCGCCGACCGATGAACCGGAAGCGACTGCGACTCCGGAACCAACTGCTACGCCTAAACCGACGGCTACCCCGACGCCGGATGTTGACTGGTATGAAGAAATGTTGAAAAGTTCGCTGACGACGACCGGAAACAATGCTCGTTTAAAGAAGGTAATTGAGAAGGCAAGAAGCGGTGAAACCGTGAATATCGCGGCAATCGGCGGCTCCGTAACGGAAGGTGCGGGCGCGCAGACGATGCTTGGCGGGTATGCGTACCAGTTCGCGGACGCGTTTGCAGAAACTTACGGAACGGACAAGGGAAGTAATATCAACTTTGTAAATGCCGGTCTCGGCGGCACTCCTTCGTCCCTCGGTGTAATCCGTTATCATCGTGATGTGATAGAGGAACTCGGCGCAGAGCCGGATTTGTTAATCCTTGAGTTTTCGGTAAATGACTACGGCGAAGTGACTTCCGGGCGTGCTTATGAAAGTTTGATATATGACGTACTTTCGCAGGATAATGACGCGGCTGTAATTCTGGTATTTGCCGTGTTCAAGTCCAAGTGGAACATGCAGGGAGATTATATTCCGGTCGGAAAATACTATGATCTGCCGATGGTAAGTATTAGGGATGCCATTTCGGTTCCGTATCTGCAGGGAAACCTGAATGACAAAAAGTTCTTTTCGGACGAGTATCATCCGACTACTTACGGACACACGATTATGAGTGACTGTATTATGCATCTGATTGCGGAGATTGATAAGGAGGAGGCAGACGAGATGAATGCGCTGCCGGAGACCGGACGAAAGCCTCTGGATTTCTGCAAGGTTGAAATGATTAATGATGAGAGCGAAGGCGTAGAGATTACAAAGGGAAGCTTTACTTTAGTTGACAGTGCCGTGCAGTATTTCGTAGGAAGACCTTCTTTTCCGGATAACTGGAAGCATGACGGAACCGCGGGCAACGAAAGCTTTACGATGACGCTGACCTGTAAGAATCTCCTTTTGAACTATAAGACCGCAAACGGCGCCGATTTCGGTGACGCGGAAGTATATGTAGACGGGGAAAAGGTAATGACGCTTCAGGGCAGAACCGCCGGAGGCTGGAATAACTCCAACGTAGTGCTTGTGATTGATGAAACTACAGCGGCGGAGCATACGGTAGAAGTCCGCATGGCAGAGGGGCAGGAAGACAAAGCATTTACAATACTTGCACTTGGCTATACAAAGTAAAGATACCGTAGGAAAAAGGATAAGAAAGCGTAGGAAAACGGGCAGGAGAACAGATAGGAGAAATATTAAGAAAACGTAAAAGATAAGAACGGCAGCCGTACCGGAGAGTAGTCCGGACGGCTGCCGTATTTTAAACTTCTTCGATTTTATGCAAATCCCAGACATGGATATTAATCGGGATAACTTCGGAGCCGCAGTATTCACAAAACTTTGCGCCGAGGGAAGTTAAAGCGCCGCCGCAATGCGGACAGGTAACGCTGAAACCGCTTTCTTTGCCGTATTCGATGGCATCCTGAATGTACATCATATGCGTGTTGTAACGGGTCTGTACTTTTTTTGTGCCGGTCAGGTACTGTACGCCGGATTGGAATACAATGACGCAGGTACCGGAGTTCTTTATGTAAGAGAAAACCTCGGTTTTATGGATACGGATGTCCGTCAATTTCTTTTCCCGTAAATGCTCTTTCAGATGCCCTTCCGCAATCCCTTTCAGTTCAACCCAGTTTAACTCCGGAAAGTCTTTCTGAATCAGCGGAACATAAATGGAAGTCAGGCCGGAAACCGATTTTGGCGTAGATGCCTGTTCTTCCTCCCTGCTTTTTATAAGCTCGTTGAGGTTATCCGTGCCAAACAAATCTTTCATGGTGTGTTTTGCCTTTTTATAAAAATGCCAGATGGTTCCGGCCAGCGTAAGAAGAGCAGCCGCCAAAAGAATTACCGGAATAGAAATGCCTAAAATTGTTCCCATAACAGCCTCCTGTAAAACAACAAATCATTCGTCGGGTAATACCCTTATGCAAAGTATAACAGAAAAGAAAAGGAAAGTCTATGCGAATGTGCTCGAGTTTCCGCATTTTGTATACTTTTTATATTCCGTAGATTGTACAATATCTTATTTTTGCATGCGCAGCGCTGCACCGGACTTCCTCTAAGAACCGTTAAGCCGCTCGGGAGCGTCCTCGCGT
>JAFLSZ010000107.1 GCA_022510665.1 Lachnospiraceae bacterium | reverse complement strand
TCCGCTAAAAACGCGGTCCTTCGGACAAATACAAAAATCAGATATCGTGCAATCTGTGGAACTTTTTAAAGTAGCTAAAAAATGCGGAAACCCAAGATAGGGCTTTTACTTGCAAGATATGACAGAATCATATATAATATAACAAAAAACAATCGGCAGTGTTTTGTAATTAACTTTTTAGTCAAGGGAGAACTATATTATGAAGAAAAAAAGATTGATTTCTGCGGTATCAATTTTTTGTCTGACCGTTATTTTGTTTAGCGGATGCGGGAAAAAACAAAATCACGGACTTAATCCGAATGAGCCGACAACCATTACTATTTGGCATTATTATAACGGTGTGCAGCAGGAAAATTTTGATAATATGATTTTGGAGTTTAATGAAACCGTCGGACATGAACAGGGGATTGTGGTGAAAGCACGCAGTAAAGGTTCGATTTCCGATCTTGCCGACAGCGTGCTTGCCTCCCTGCGGCAGGATGCCGATGCGGAAACGGCACCGGATATGTTTGCCGCCTATGCCGAAACGGCATACATCGCCGACCGGATGGGCTGTGTTGTGGATTTGACCCAATATTTCACAGAGGAAGAACTTGCCGAATATGTGAGCGGATATCTTGCGGAAGGAAATCTTAATGAAGAAAGCGGGTTAAAGATTTTTCCGACTGCCAAGTCTACGGAGGTCATGATGCTGAATCTGACGGACTGGCAAACCTTTGCCAAAGCAAAAGGTGTATCCGTAGAGGCTCTTTCCACATGGGAGGGACTTGCAGAGACGGCAGAAAAATACTATGAATATACCGATGCACTGACACCGGATGTGCCGAATGACGGCAAAGCGTTTTTCGGACGGGATTCCGTGGCAAACTATATGCTTGTCGGTGCGAAACAGCTTGGGCAGGAATTTTTTGCGGCGGAAAACGGAAACGTTACGATACATACCGATGAGGAGATGATAAGGCGGCTGTGGGACTGCTATTATGTGCCGTATGTCAAAGGTTTTTACTGTTCGAGCCGCCGTTTCAGAAGCGATGATGCCAAAGTCGGTATCATTATCGCGATGGTTTGTTCTACCACCGGTGCGGCATATTTTCCGGAGGCTGTAACATTGAATGATGAATATACCTATCCGATAGAAGGACTTGTTCTTTCTGTTCCGAATTTTAAGGGGACTGAGCCGTATGTGGTGCAGCAGGGTGCGGGAATGGTGGTTGTCAAGTCGGAGGAGAAAAAAGAATATGCCTGTTCCGTATTTTTGAAATGGTTTACCGAGAAGGAGCGGAGCATTGCCTTTTCCGTTAATTCAGGCTACCTTCCGGTAAAAAAGGAAGCAAATGATTTCTCGGCTATTTCCGCCGGTTTCCAAACAGAAGGAAATACCGGAAACAATGCGCTGCTTAGTGCAATGGAGACTGCCGTATCTGAAATCAACAGTTATCAGCTGTATGCGGCGAAACCATATGAAAAGTCCGCACAGGCAAGGGATTTCCTTGACACATATATTCAGCAAACTGCACAGACAGCGCATGACGCTGCAGCTTCCAGAATAAAAAACGGTGAAAACAGGGAGGACGTTCTCTCAGAGTATGTCTCTGATGAAGCGTTTAACTCATGGTATGCAGACTTTGTTTCGGGTCTGCAGAAAGCAGGAGGTATCTGAATCTAAAGCCGGGGGGCATAAATATATGACAAAAGATGTAAATGCGTCATTAAAAGAGGGGAAAACAAAATCCAAACTGATTGTTCGGCTGACGCGCCCAATGCTGCTGTTAGTATTGTTTCAGATAGCGGTCTTTTATATCGCTATGATTATAGGCGGAGAATTTTCCTATGTCAGGCAATATGCTTACAGTACGCTTTCGGAAAAGACGGAAAGCCGCAGGAATTATATTCGAAACGATCTGCAGTATAAAATGCCTTTTGTGCAGGAGACTTCCGGAGTAATCAACAATCTTGTTACGGTGATATTGGCGGAAAGGAACGCTTCGATTGCCGATCTGCAGACAGACAGGGAACTGAACCGCCTGATTATGGAGGCTTCCGTGGACAGATTGATTGATCTGATGCGGCGCAGCAGGGTAAATGATGTCTATCTCATTCTGGATACCGGCAGTCTGTACAGTGAAGACGGCGGCAGCAAAAATGCAAAGGCAGCGTTGTATCTGAGAGATTTGGATACCATGACGGATGCAGGATATGAAGATTTGTTGATGGAAATGGGCTTTTCTTCCATTTCACAAAAATTCGGTATGGTTCTTGATTCGGGCTGGAAGCTTCATTTTGAGCCGAATCCGGAAGATATGGAGAACTATGATTTCTATTACACGACGATTCAGACCGCGAAGAGAAACGATACACCGATGTGGGAAAGTCTTGGCTACTGGAGCGGATTTTCAAAGCCTTCACGTAATGCTGCGGCAAGTGTAAAATATACCCTTCCGCTTATAGCAGGGGACGGAACGGTTTACGGCGTTATCGGCATCGGGCTGACGGAAAATACTCTTTTAGCAGGTCTTCCGTCCAATGATTTTATGAAAGAAACCGCCTGCTATGTGATGGGATACAGTACAACAGATAACAGGTTTGAAATTGTTACACATTCCGGAGCCCTATTCAACCGTTTGGTAGGGAGCAAGGATTTTTTGCAGATTTCAAAGATGATTGACGATAGTATCTGCGAATTTTCTCCGGATTCGGAGACGGATCTGCTGGGCAGCATACATTATATGAATCTGTACAATCAGAGAAGCCCGTATTATGGAGAACGGTGGGCGTTAATTTCCGTAGCGGACAGAGGGAGTATACTCCGTCCGCTGACAAAACTGATTAATATAATGATTATTTCAACGGTGATTTCGTTGACTGTGGGTATCGTGATTGTTATCTTAAGATGCCGTGAGGTTGTTAAACCGATTACCGAAGCGATTAAAACCATGAATTCCAACCGGGAATACAGCAGTGTTATTCGCTTTCAACCGTCCGATATTTATGAGTTGGATAAGATGACGGATGCAATTACACAGCTGCAGATTAATGTACGGGATTTTTCCTCTCAGGTTTCCAAAATGATACGAATTGCCGATGTAGGGCTGGGTACATTTTTGTATGACCGTATAGAAGACAGTGTATTTGTGGGACAGAGTCTTCTTAAACTGCTGCGGCTTCCGTCACAGCAGGATGAGGATATGATAATGAACAGACAGGAGTTTATTTCGAGTATCATTGTGGAGGAAACCAGACTGGCAGTTACCGAAGGCCTGGCGATGATTCCTGATGAAACAGAGAAAGATTATGTCAAGGAATACAGCATTGTGAGAGAAGGCAGCGCTACAATCTGGATGCGGCTGACCCTGGTATATAATAAAAATAACAGTATCGGTATTTTGCAGGATATTACCAGTGAAATGATAGAAAAGAAGCGTATCGAATACGAGCGCGATTATGACAGTATTACCGGATTGTTAAACCGCAATGCCTATTACCGCCGTGTCGGTGGACTGTTTCTTGATAAGGATAAACTGAAAGTGACTGCATTTATCATGCTTGATCTTGATAACCTCAAATATGTAAATGACACCTATGGGCATGATTTCGGTGATGATTATATCAAAACCGCGGCAACAACGCTCAAAAAATTTCAGAATTGCGGCGGTATTGTTTCCAGACTTTCAGGAGATGAATTCAATGTCTGTCTGACGGGCTTTTCTTCCAGAGATGAAATCTGGAGTATAGTTAATGAAGTTTGGGAGCAGTTATCACAAAGCTATTGTCTGCTTGCGGACGGGAAGCGGTTTAACATTCGTGCAAGCGCAGGTATTTCATGGTATCCTGACGATGCAAAATCTTACGAAATGCTGATAAAGTATGCGGATTTTGCGATGTATACAGTCAAGCATTCCACGAAGGGAAGAATTGCGGAATTTGATATGAATACCTATGCGTTGGACTCCGTACTGCTTACCGGTGTGGAGGAAATGAACCGTATCATTGATGAGCGCAGCGTGCGGTACGCGTTCCAGAATATTATTTCCGCAAAGACAGGAGAGATTTACGGATATGAGGCGTTGCTCAGACCACAGTCCACGATTTTTCAGTCTCCGCTGGAGCTGCTTAGGACCGCGAAAGCGAGTGCAAAGCTTTATGAAATTGAACGTCTGACATGGACAAAATCTTTGGATGATTTTCAGGAGCAGATTGATGCGGGCCGTATTGCAAAGGATTGTCATATTTTTATTAACTCCATACCGGATAACGTACTGGGTACGTCAGATGTGGATGAGATAGAGGCAGCGCACCCGGAACTGCTTTCCCGGATTGTGCTGGAAATTCTGGAAAATGAGAATGTAAGCGAAGAATACAATGTGCGAAAAATAAAGCGCATGAAACAGTGGAACGCACAGATTGCATTGGACGATTTCGGCACCGGTTATAACAGTGAATATGCGCTGCTTACCATACAGCCGAACATTATTAAAATTGACCGTTCCATTATCAACGGATGCGACGAAGATATGAGCCGGCGTATGATTATCGATAATCTTGTCAAGCTCGCAAAGACAAAGAATATTCTTGTGCTTGCGGAAGGCGTGGAAACGGAAGAAGAATTGAAAACAGTTATTTCCTGCGGTGTGGATTTATTGCAGGGATATTACTTTAACCGTCCTTTATTTGAGCCGCAGCCGCTTGCACCGGAGATTACGGAGATGATTAAACGGCTGGCAGAGTAAGCAAGATGTGAAACTGCGCAAAAATTTGAAATGATCAATGCTTGTATTGTTGAGCATTGGGAGGAAACCGTCCTATGAAAGAAACAACGCAGAATGAAATAAAAAAATACAGAAGTTCATACTGGGATAACATAAAGGGAATACTTGTATTCCTGATGGTTTTTGCGCATATATTATATCAGCTTCAGAATAAATTTCCTGTGATTAACGGCATTGTTGATTACATATATATGTTCCATATGCCTGTGTTTGTATTTGTGTCGGGATATTTCGGAAAGAGCGAGCGCTCACGGAGTGCGGCCGCAATTATCAGACTGTTGTTTCTTTATTTTATTTTTAATAGTATAATGGGATTCCTATATGGTTTTGGTTCGATTCTTGAACCGATGTATTCCTACTGGTATCTTATTGCGTTAATCGTGTGGAGGCTGACCGCGCATCATCTTGCAAAATTTCGTGAAATAAATCTTATTCTGTTTGCCATAGCCATTTTTGCGGGGTTTTACGGCTCAATAAATAATACGTTTGCCGCAGCGAGAATAATAGGATTTTATCCGTATTATATGCTTGGATATAAATTGACCGTGGAGCAAAATGATGAACTGCTCCGGTTAAAATATGGTAAACGTCTCCTTAAAGGAATGATAGTTCTGGCAGCTGCCGGCGCAGCCGCTTTCTTCTCGTATCATTGTTTTAAATATTCGGACGACGCTTTCCAGATGCGTGCCTATAATAACCCTATGGATGCTTACGGAAGAGTAATGCTGTTTGTGATTGCTTTTCTTGTAATATATGCCGTCAGAAATAGTTGTCCGGATAAAAGAATTCCGTTTTTAACAATGTTCGGAAGAAACTCTTTGTGTATATTTCTTTTGCACCGTCACTTTACGCTTTTATTAAGCGACCTTATAAAAGATCAAAGTCAGGGCATGATTATCTTCATCTCAATTATCTGTTCCTTTGCCTTATGTTTCATTTTCGGAAATGATATTTTTGCAAAATATCTGAACAGATTTGCCGATTCCGGTGCGGCAATATTTATCGGAGAACGGACGAAAAAGTTTACTTTGGCAAAATTGGCGGGAATACTTGTTGCTTTGGGGTTTGTTGTTTCGATTATCGTCAACGAATATTCCGAAGTGACAATAGGAGATTTGATAAAGTTTATGAAAGGCGAATATGTCGAAGATTCTGTGGAAGAGGTCGGAGAAGATATCATATATCCCGTAATGAGTGCGGAACAGAAGGCTTCGTTTGACAGCGCATTCCGAATCACGTTTTCCGGCGACCTTATACTTTTGGAAGATCAGGTCAAGCGTGCGTATACCGGTAACGGTTATGATTTCGCTCCTGTTTTTGAATATGCCGAAAAATATATTGCTTCTGCCGATTATGCGATAGGAGTATTTGAAGGTCCTATGGCAGGAGAGGATGTCGGATATACTTCAGGCAATTATGACGACGGTAAGGAGATTTATCTTAATTTTCCCGATTCGTTTGCGGAGGCGGTTAAAAACGCAGGGTTTGACCTTGTAACAACTGCCAATAATCATGTTCTGGATAAGGGAGCGGAGGGAACGCTCAGAACGCTTGATGTTCTTGACCGGGTCGGCCTTGACCATACGGGCTCGTACCGGAATGCTTCCGAAAAACAGAATAACCGGGTAAAGTTAGTGGAATGTGACGGCATCAGAATGGCGGTACTTTCCTATACTTACGGCAGTAATTATTATGATATTTCTGAACTTACGGACGGTGGACTTTCCTATGTTACATCTATAATTTCAGGGACTTTTGGTGAACAATTTGAAAAACTGAAAGCGGAGGTTGAACTGGATTTTGAAGAAGCCAAAAAGCTGGCTCCTGATCTGATAATTGTTCTGCCTCATATCGGGACGCAGTTTTCCAATAAACCGGACGCGGAGCAGGAGGTATGGTTTGACATATTCAAAGAATGCGGAGCCGATATTATACTCGGAGACCATCCTCATGTAGTAGAGCCTGCCATGATAGAAGATTACAGCGGGCGGAAAATATTTACGGCATACTGTCCCGGAAATTTTGCGAATATATACCGTGAAAATCAGGGCGATACAAGTATGCTTATCGACGTTTATATCGACCGTACCACGAAACAGGTTATAGGAGGCGGGATAGTTCCTTTGTATACGCAGTCTCCCGTTGACGGGAACTACCGCGCATTGCCTATATATGAAATTGTGAATAACGCCGGACTCAGAAAACAGCTCAGTACGGACGATTATGTCCGCGCGCAAAGAGCAAATGATATTATTACAAAGGTAGTGTTCGGAAATGAAATGGACATATCTTCGGTTACCGAACGATATTATTTTGATGAAACCGGCTTTATCCGCATGAAAGCAGCTGCTTTGGAGCTTACGGATGAAATGAAAAACGGTAAACTGTATCAAGCTCTTGAAAAGGCGAATACCATATGTTTTATCGGAGACAGTCTCACCGAGGGAACAAAAAACGGAGGCTGTCCGTGGTATGAACCGTTAGAGCAGTATATGGACGGGAAAGAAGTCTATAACTATTCAAAGGGCGGCTGTACGGTCTCATATATGAATGAAAATGCAGATAATATTCCGCAGGCCGGCCTTTATGTAATCGCCGTCGGCACAAATGATGTAAGGTATCGTGACGATAAACGGTGCGCGATGACTGCCGAAACCTATTTAAGTGAAATCAATATGCTGAAAACGAAGCTCTCCGAAAAGAATGCCTCTGCTGAATTTATTTTTATTGCCCCATGGTATTCAACAGACGGGGGTGCGGACAAAAAGTTGGACTGAATACCATCAGAAAGGAGCAAACGATGT
>JAFLSZ010000106.1 GCA_022510665.1 Lachnospiraceae bacterium | reverse complement strand
TGAAAAGCTGCGCAAGGATTCCGAAGCGCCTGAAAATATAAGCTTTGCTTTGGGATTGTATTATGACAGCGGCGAAGGTGATATTCAAAAGGCAATGCATATAGCCGACGAGCGTATGTACAAAGATAAGAAACGTTACTATAAGCTGTACCCTGAACGCAAGCGTAAATAAGGCGTTAAAATCACTGTAAGTCTCTTTGCTTTCCTTTATGATTTTGATATAATAAATTCATGGCAACACTTTGGCAACAGAATGCCGGGAGAACGAAATGATTTAATGTCAAAAGAAGGAGGCGGAATCTATGAAGGAGATATACAGTAAATTTCAGCTGGGGGATATGTGGGCAATTTATCTGCTGGATACGGATACACAGCTGTGCGGACTTACCCTTGTGCCGGAGGGGTATCAGGACAGCCTGAATCTGGATGGATGGTGGAATATTGAACCGGTGGTTCAGATGAAGCTGACAGGAGAGCCTTACCCGGACGGTTTTGCCCACGGACATTCTATGAGAAACGGCGCTACGGCAAAGGGCCTGCGTTTTTCGGAACAGAAGACGGAGGACGGAGCCGTAACGAAAATTACTACGATATCGGAAAAAGAAGGGATAAAAGCGGAGCATATTTTGGAGTATCCGCAGGGCGCTTCTTTTATGAATATGTATACCCGCGTAGTTTCCGACAGAGAGGAAACCGTGGAACTGGAAATGTTGTCTTCCTATAATCTGTGCGGTTTTTCCTGTATCGGTTCGGGATTAAGGGCAGAAGACTTTGTGCTTCACCGTATGCAGAGCAAATGGAGCATGGAAGGAAAACTGGAAAGTACGGAGTTTCTCGATTTACAGCTTGAACCCGCGTGGCTCAGAATCGGGGCGAACAGCGTGCGGTTCGGCGAAGTAGGCTCTATGCCGGTACGGAGGTATTTTCCGTGGATGATAGCGGAGGATACAAAGTACGGATATAGTATCGGAATACAGCTGTGTCATCCGGCGTCCTGGCAGATGGAAGTTTACAACATAGACGAGAGAATATCTCTGTCGGGCGGATTGGCGGACCGGGAGTTCGGACATTGGACGAAACGCCTGAAAAAAGGGGAAGTGTTTGAAACTCCGAGAGCAGTTGTAACGGTAGCGAAAGAAGACGTGGACGGAATCAGTGACAGGCTGACTTCGGCGCAGAAAATAAATTTGGAGAGAGTACCGCAGATTGAAAAAGACCTTCCGGTTGTTTTTAACGAGTATTGCACCACATGGGGAAATCCTACGGAAGAAAATATGTTAAAAATTATTGATATCCTGAAAGGAAAAGGGATTCAGTATTGCGTAATCGACGCGGGCTGGCATGTGAAAAACGGTGCGGACTGGTCCGATATCGGCGACTGGATTACAAATCCGGAGCGTTTTCCGAGGGGGCTTTCCTTCATTGCCTCGGCAATCAAAGAGGCGGGAATGACTCCCGGACTTTGGTATGAGATGGAAATCGCGGGAGGTGCCTCGGAGATGTTTAAAAACGAGGCGGAACTGTTACATCGGGACGGATACCCGTTACAGACCGGTTTACGGCGTTTCCTCGATATGAGAAAGCCTTCGGTACAAAAGTATCTGGAGGAAAGAGTAATTGATCAGCTGGAGCAGAGCGGTTTCGGGTATTTAAAGGTAGATTACAATGACAATATCGGAATCGGATGTGACGGTGCGGAATCTTTGGGAGAAGGACTTCGCCAGAATATGATGGCTTCGCAGAAGTTTTTCCGAAAAATCAGAGAACGCCTGCCGGAGCTGGTAATTGAGAACTGTTCTTCGGGCGGGCACCGTTTGGAACCGTCCATGCAGGAGCTGTGCAGTATGGCTTCGTTTTCGGATGCCCATGAATGGAAAGCGATTCCGGTGATTGCCGCGAATGTGACGAGGGCCATTCTGCCCGCGCAGAGCCAGATTTGGGCGGTGTTACGAAAAGAGGATGACGAAAAACGCCTGTATTACTCATTGTGCAATACTTTTTTGGGAAGAATGTGCCTTTCCGGTGATGTATACGATTTAACAAAACGGCAGTGGGAAATTGTAGAAGACGGCATCAGGCTTTACAAGAAATGTGTTCCCGTCATTAAAAACGGGCGTAATTTCAGGCAGGGCCCTTATGTAAAAAGTTATAATCATTTACGCGGCTGGCAGGCGCTCTGCCGGCTGAGTACGGAAAAAGGGCGGATGCTTGTCGTGGCGCATACCTTTGAAGAAGCGCCGGAAGTATTGGAAGTAGTGCTTCCGGGAGAAAACAAAGCGGCATGGAAGATTTCGGAGGAGTTTTTCCGCAAAGGAATTACGGCAGAGTTACGGGAAAATAAGCTGCTGCTTTTTGGTATGACGGAATACGACGGGGCGGTTCTGTTACTGGAGCAGGAGGGTGTCTGCTCATTTTAATCCCATGGTAGGAGAAATGCAATGAACGAAAAAATAATTTCCCGGTTATGCAGGGAATGTCTTTCCGAAACCCCGCGGTCAATAGAGCGCTGCGGGGTCGGACACGGCAATTACGTTTTTATAGTTGAGTGTGCGGATGTTAAGTACGTCGTCCGATGCAGTTTGGAACGGGACGCTTACAAGGATACAATTTATTGGTTGGAGCAATTAGCGGTAATTGAAATACCCGTACCGAAAGTAATCGCAAAAGGCATATTCGAGGAATACGAATATCTGGTTTTATCTTACCTTGAAGGGAAAGATATTGGGCTTGTATACTTGCAACTTAAAGATGATGATAAAAAAGCGATTGCACGGGAAATAGTATCTATTCAGAATCGGGTTGCGGCATTGGAATTAGAAAATGTGGGACCGGATTGGTCGTGGTATACATATGTAGAAGATATGCTTGAACGGGCGAAGGAGCGTATTGCCGCAAACGGCTATTTTGACGTTGAAAAAGCAGAACGTCTTCGGGAGCAGGCAAAACAGTTAAAATCGTATTTTGCGAATGTAAAACCTGTCGCGTATTTAGATGATGTCAGCAGCAAAAATCTATTAATTCATAACGGACGGCTCTCCGGTATTATTGATATTGACTGGATGGGAATAGGCGATAAGCTGACCTATGTCGCCTTGACAAATATGGCTCTGCTCAATATGGAATATGATACGGATTATGTAAAATATATTTTGGAAGAAATGCGGATAAATGATATTGAAAAGAAGGCATTTTTGTTTTATACGTTAATGTACTGCGTAGACTTTATGGGAGAACGGGGCACGCAGTTTATGGACAAGACAATAGAAGTAAATGAACAGATAATAGATAGGCTGAACGGCATATATGACCGGTTGTGGGATGAATGGAGCAATGAAAATAAATCGGGCGCATGAAATATGCGCCCAATTTGCTTTTACCGGATAAATAACGGCATATAGATTATCTTTTCTTGTCTGTAGAAAACTTATCCGTAGGGAACAGGCCGTTTTCGCGGAGTTCGTAAACTTTATCACAGACTTCGTTTAGATATTTTCTGTCATGCGATACGCTGATAATTGCGCCGCCAAAGTTGTTGAGAGCGGCTCTGACAACAGGACCGGAAAGAGGACTGAAATTCCGGGTCGGTTCATCAAGCAGTAGTACATCTGCCCCATGCAGTACCATATCGAGAAATAATATTTTTGCTTTCTGGCCGCCGCTCAGACTGCCGATTTTACCGGTCATTTCTTCATGCGTAAATTTCATGCCGCCCATATAGGTTCTGGCTTTGGTTACTTCATCTTTTGTGTAATTATCCGCAAGATATTGGATAGGTGTTTTATTAAAATCAAGCACCTCGGAATAATTCTGCGGCATAAAAGCGGCGGTTATGTCACGCCGGTATTTGAGTTCGTCCCATAAAAGCGCGAGCAGAGTAGACTTACCGGCGCCGTTTTTTCCGGTTATGCCGATGTGTTCGTTTCCCGCGACATAAAGCCGGATATTCCGGGACAAAACCCGTTCTCCGACGCACAGGCTGTCCTGTGAAAAGTCAAGCACCCTTTTGCCGGACGGCAGGCGGATTGTTTCGTCAAATCCTGCCAGAATGGCTTCTTCTTCCTGCGGAAAGTCCAGAAAATTCTCCTTTTCCCGCTCAAAGCGTTTTCCCATGGAGATTACCGCGTGCATTTTCTTTTTTAACAGCCTTGCGCCGCCGGGGTTCTGTCTTGTAATTACTTCCTGTTCATGGTCAACGCGATTATAGATTCTCCGCCATTTTTCCATTTGTTTGTCGTAGTCGTCCCGCTGCTTTTTTGCCACCTGTTCCTGATGCGCAAAGGTGCTGCGCCGGTAGGACAGATATTCACGGTAAGAACGGCGGGAGACAGAAATACGGCATTGGGTTTTTCGGACAATCTGCTCCATATGCACAATGACATTTGCCGTATTTTCGATAAGGGTTTCGTCATGGGAAATGTAAAGGACAGGCAGCCTGCTTTCCGCAATAAAAGATTCAAGCCATTGTAAGGTCGAAATATCCAAGTCGTTTGTAGGTTCGTCAAGGAGCAGGATATCCGGTTCCTCCATAAGTAACCGCGCAAGCTGCACTTTCACTTTTTCGCCGCCGGAAAGCGTGCCGAGCTTTTGCTCCGATAAAATAAAATCCACGGATAATCCCAGTTTTGCCAGAATGTCGGTGTGCATATAATATTCGGAATCCTCAAAATATTCCGCAAGCGACAGCGCACCGTATCGTTCTTCCATAGCCTGAGGCAGATAGGCCATTCTGCCGTCTGTAATGACATCGCCGGAATATTCGCAGTAATCTTCAACGAGGTTTTTCTGATAAATAAATTTTAAAAGAGTGGATTTTCCGTTGCCTTCTTCGCCGATAATAACCGCCTTTTCACCGTTTTTTAACGTAAAGGAGAAATTGTCCGTAATTTGTCTTCCGTCTTTTTTAAGACGGATACTTATATTTTTCAGTTCTAACATAGAATACCTCCGGATAAAAATAATTCCATCTTCGACAGCGAATCACGGCATATCGAAAATGGAACCACTTATTGCGCGCATAGAGACATTCGATTAAAAAGTATACAATAAAAAGTACACAAGAATATAAAAACAGCGCGGCAAATGATGAACCGATACAAAACGGCAAGTAATCCAAACTCAACAGCAAAACAAACCCGGTATGCGGACGCATACCTACGGATATTGTGATTCACTATCTTATAAAGTTGAATTACTTAATAATCATCGCCGCACCTCCTGTAAATTTTCAGAACAATATTTTAATTAAGTATAGCATAGCCTGAAAAAACTGTCAAGTGCGGAAAATCGAGCGTGAAAATAAAGTTGACAAAACTTCATGGAAGTAGTATTCTTAGATAAAAATGAAAAGAGGAAGCTGCAATGAATCGAAACAATCGACTTTTTTGGTTGAACAGGGACGACGATAGGTAGCGCTTGTATCTGAAGAATTCACAGGTACAGGCGCTTTCGGTGTTGTGCCTGTGTGGATGATAATAGAGGAAAGAGCCACATAAGGTAGAAATATTCTCCTTGTGCGGCTCTTTCTTTTTGTTTTATAGGAAATGTGTTATAGGAAATTGTTTTGCTTTTCCTAAGATTTGAAAGGATGTGATCGAATGGGACAAAAAGACGCTGTCCTTACGGATGACAGAAAAAAACGGATTTGTAAGTTGGTTTAACCGGCTGTGTCCGCGCCGCGGCACGGCAGGTTAAAAGAACGGCGGCGCAGAAAAGCGAGGAAAAAGAAATGATAAAGACAATAAACGGAGAAAGAACAGAGCGTACGGTGTTGCCGGAAAGGTTAAAAGAGCATCTCGGAGAGAGAATCCGGATTCACGGAAGCATTTATAAAATCCGAAAAATGCGGGGCTTTGCGTTTGTATTGCTGCGTACGGCACGACAGGTAGTCCAGTGTATTTATTCGGAGGAGCGGGCGGAGTTTTCCCTGGAGGAACTGCAGGAGGAAAGCTGTGTACGGCTGACCGCGGAAGTAGTTTCGGAGGAGCGTTCCCGTACCGGATACGAACTGCATTTGATACAGGCAGCAATTTTGTCAAAGCCGGAAGAAGCGAGCCCTATTGTAATAAACAACAAATTAGTGGACACTTCTCTGGAAAACCTTTTAAATTATCGGCCGGTTACGCTCAGGAATGAAAAGGAGAGGGCTGTCTTTAAAATTCAGGAGGGGATTGCCTGCGGTATACGGAAGTTTTTGGCGGAGAACCGGTTTACGGAAATTCATACGCCGAAAATCGTTTATTCCGGCGCGGAAGGCGGCGCGAATATTTTCCGTATCAATTATTTCGGAAAGGAGGCGTATTTAACCCAGAGTCCGCAGTTTTATAAACAGATGATGGTAGGCGTGTTTGAGCGCGTATTTGAAATAGCACCTGTTTTCCGTGCGGAAATGCACGATACTTCAAGACATTTAAACGAGTATACCAGTGTGGATTTTGAAATGGGGTATATCGAGAGTTTTGAGGAACTGATGCAGACGGAAACCGGAATGTTACGGGAGGTTATGTGCTATTTAAATGAGTATTACGCGCCGGAATTAGAACTGCTTTCGGTGAAATTGCCGGAGGTTCGGGAGATTCCCGCCGTTCGTTTTTCGGAAGCAAAAGAGCTTATCGCTAAGGAGTATCACCGGGAGATTAAGGACTATGAGGATTTTGAACCGGAGGAGGAAAAGCTTCTTTGTGAGCTGATACAAAAAAAGACCGGCAGCGAGTTTGTCTTTGTCACGCACTATCCGAGTGAGAAGCGTCCGTTTTATGCCATGGAAAGTCCGGAAAACCGGAAAGAAACGGAAAGTTTCGATTTGTTGTTCCGCGGTCTGGAAATTACGACCGGAGGTCAGAGAATACACACATACCGGGAGCAGGTGGAAAAAATGAAACGTCGTGGGATGAACGCAGCGCTGTTTGAGAGCTATCTGATGGCGCACAAATACGGACTGCCTCCGCACGGCGGGCTGGGGCTCGGACTGGAACGATTTACGGGCAGACTGTTAGGGCAGGAGAACGTCAGACGGGCGACGCTGTTTCCGAGAGACACCGGACGGCTGGAACCGTAAGGGGAATAAAGCGGCAATTTGTAGAATAAAGAGTTCTGCAGACTGAACTTTCGCGCCGGGCGCGGACGCCTCTGCGTTAAATTTCTTGTACGCGTCCGTGCGCATTTCCCGTAAAAATCAAATATCAAGAAACATTCAGGATTTATGATATCCTAAAGTGGTATCGACCGATGTATTACAATAAATTATGATCATTTAGAACTTGCGCCTCCTGCCAATAACGGGAGAACTTTTCCTGAATAAACCTATAACTTGGGTGTGTTATATCATTTAGTAAATTATTTCTTTTAATAAACCTGATAATATGTCCTCGTATCACATCAATACGCCATTGAGGTAAATCTTCGTATCTTTCATAAATAAATGCGCCTTTATCGGTATAGCTGATAATTTTTTCGTATACATCTTCAATATACTCAAAATCCGTAACAGGAACAGGTTCATTTGATGTTGCACAGGTATATACGCCGGTATTTGTATTAATTTTATAGTCGCTTATACAACGATATATATATCCGGAAACGCCTTTGTAGAAATATTCCAATGCGCCGCTGAACATTTCCTGAAATACGAG
>JAFLSZ010000105.1 GCA_022510665.1 Lachnospiraceae bacterium | reverse complement strand
GAATGAAAATTCATTGAATTTTCAGGGTTGTTTTACTGTTTAATTATCAAGGTTCACTGCTGATTCTGCTCGGGTTTTTTACCCCCCTTGCCGCGTCAGCAAAACTGATTATATCATCCTCTGTTTCAGTTGTCAACACTTTTTTCAACTTTTTTTCATTTTATTCTTTCATGATAATTGTTACTCTATGATTTCAATTCCGAAACAGGCAGATACTGCATTACATCAGCTAAACGGAGCCGGCTATCCGCGCAAATCAAATCCCGCAGAATTTGTAAGTGTCCGGCGCCGTAAACAACAAAAATCCGGCTATGCTGCTCCGCAAGACGCTGAATATTGGAAAAAATCTTTAAATTCCGCTCATACCACTGGGCAAGCATCCTAGTTCCCAAATAATTCTCGTGATTTCCTACCTCGTTCGCTCTAAGATATACCTGATGATTGCGAAAAGACCATTCTGCACTGTTCACGTGTCGGAACATGTCAGCAATGGTATTTTCGCACTCTCCATCATAGTCGAAAAAGTTTTTCATGGCTTCCTGCATGGCGAGAGAAGGATGTTCAAAAACTTCCCCGTCTATTTCGCTGTCATCATCAATAGCGTACACCTCTGACAACCCCTGCATTCCGGCAATACGAAAGCCGATTTGAACTGTTTCATTATTGTATCGCAGCGGACCGATGTTGTTGAACATCTGAATCTCTCCCAAAGTTTCGTTTCTCATCTTATCGGCATTCTGCAGGTCGCACAGACTGAACTTTTGATAGGCAGCGTTTACAGCTGCCTGCTGATGAGCCGCACTCTCTACCGCGACTGCATCGGGTGAAAACCGTAAGAGCGTTTGGGCTAAACTATTCAGCTCTTCTTGGGTTTCGAAAGAATAAAAATCCTTCTTGCTGTCCTTAAAATGGAAACTTCCGAGCAGTAAAACATCTGTCAAATCAAAACCTTCTTTCCAAAAAAGCGTTCCGCTCCTTACTGCTTCTGTACGAGATGCACGGCAAATCCGCCAAGCTCTCCTTTTAAATAAATGGCAGTCAGATTCCCTTTGGCGTCCTTCTTTGCCGTAGTCTCATCAAACTCAAATCCCTGTAATCCCATATGATACTTTGCGCGCTCGATATAATTGGTACGAATCGCGATGTGTCCGTGTGCACCAAGATACGGCGCCTTCATCACTTCGATTCCCGTACCTGCAAATACGGAACTGCTGCCGCTCTTTTTGGTAAAGCCAAAGAGTTTTTCGAAAGAACCGGCAACTTCTTCCGCTTCTGTTTCACTCTCCGCATTAATTCCGACGTGTGCAATCTCAAAACCAAGCATGGTATTTACGGCCTCTCTGGTAAGACGCTTAATTTCGTCAAAGTTTCCTTCGTTGATTAACGCATCGCTTACCATCCAGCTTCCGCCGCAGGCAATGATTTTCGGAAAATCCAAATAGGACATCAGATTCTTTGCGTTAATTCCGCCGGTCGGCATAAATTTCACCTTAGTATACGGAGCCGCCATCGCTTTAATCTTTGCAATCCCGCCGGAAGCCTCCGCCGGGAAAAACTTCACTACCTCAAGTCCGAGTTCCAGTGCCTGTTCGATATCCGTCGGGCTGGAAGTACCCGGAGTAATCGGCACACCTTTCTCCTGACAATACTTTACCACACGCGGATTCAGCCCCGGACTTACAATAAACTTTGCCCCCGCTGCAACTGCGCGGTCTACCTGCTCCGGTGTCAGAACCGTTCCCGCACCGACTAACATCTCCGGACACGCCTCACACATCCTACGAATCGCTTCTTCGGCCGCGTCGGTGCGGAAAGTAACTTCCGCCACCGGAAGCCCGCCCTCACAGAGTGCCTTTGCAAGCGGCGCCGCGTCCTTTGCGTCGTCAATCTTAACGACCGGAATAATTCCGAGTTTCTGAAACTGTGTTAAAACATCCATTCTTTTTTCCTCTTTTCTTTTTATGGTTTTACTTTATTTTCTTAATTTTAAATATTTATTTATAGAACAAAGGTCGCTTGCGGCTCTTCGCGCACGAGCGGAATGCGCGGCCAAACTTTCCTCTTTGGTACCAAACCGCCTTTTTATCCTCTTGCGATAAACTTCGATACCAGATTGTTCTTATATAAGAAATCTAACAGCGGATTTTCGGCAATCATTTTCATCGCCTCCTGACCGAACTCCGAACCCGTAAGCATTGTCAGCACTACAAACAAAATCCAAACCAAAAGTAGTCCTTCCGCAAGTCCCGCCGCAAGTCCCGCCGCTTCGTTAAGCTGACGAAGCAACGGCAGCTTTGCCAGAATATTGAGCATACCGCAGGCAACCGCAAGCGCAATAATCGCAACGGCAAGCGTAATTACAAAGCAAATCGCGTTGATAATCATATTCGTAATCTGGCGGCAGACATATTCTTCAAAATTGTCTGCATCCATGGAAATATAATTGTCCGCTGTATTATTTTTCATCAAAGACTCTTTCATGGTTTCCGGAAACGGAAGCGAGTCAATCAAAAGCTCCTGCTTACTCTCCTCGTCTTCTTCGGCCTCTTCCGAAGAAAAGTCAATTAACGTACTGATTTTTTCATCAAAAAAGCTGACAATCTTTTCGTTATTCTTCATTGCTCCTGCTATTACCGGACTAAAAATTGCGGCAAACAGAAGCGCCACTATCGTGGACGCCAAAGAAAATACCATTTTAATAAGCCCTTTGTTCCAGCCGAGCCACCCTAAAACCGCAATTATTGCAATTACTGCAATTAAAACCCAATTCATATCTAAAAAACCTTCTTTCATTTATACTAATTTAATAACACGAACCAATCTGTTTTCTACTAAATAATACCGATTCCCGCCAATGGCAAACATATACCGGACACCACCCTCAAAAGTTCCCTCATAGGAAAGTCCCCTTCCGACTTCATAGATTTCACAGCCGGAATAGCTGTACAATATCACTTCTTTTCCTGCCGTATGCAGTCCTACATAAGAAAACGTAATCACTTTCTTCATGCGGAGTTCTCCGGCTTTATCGTATGCCTCCAATACTTTTTGACCGTCTTTACTTTCGGTAATCATACAAAAATAATCGCCGAACGCGATACTTTTTATTTCTGCGGAAATCTCTTTTTTTTGAATGGACGCCGGTATCTCTTTCATGGAAAACAGCTCTATTACATTTCCGCCGACTACCGCCACCGTATTATTATCCCAAAAAGAAATGCGCGGCACAAGGCATTCCGCATACTGAACCTGTCCAACCAGATTACGGGTATAATTCTGCCCTACTTCACCGAAATTGTAAAACGTAACGCTGCTGACCGGCTCATCTCCCTCCACTTTCATATAAGAAGTAACCAGCTTTGTTCCGTCCTCCGACAACGCGATTGCAAGCGGAAATCCGTCCCGCGCAACTACGGTCTCCATTTCGGTAAGCACTTCCCCTTCTTTACTGTATAAATAAATATAGTCCTTTTCTTCCGCATTCATCAAAACTGCGGTAACGCCCTGCTTCGCGACGCAGAGCGCCTGTATCTGATACGGTGTGGAAAAGCTTTTGGTAATTCCGGTTCCGTCCGTAAGCAAATACTGTTTCGTGCCGATATCCGCAACTGCCGCCATCGTCCCGCAAAAAGAAAACGACGGATCTTTCATCGTCTGATAGGTAATATTCCAAAGAATAGTTCCGTCTTTGGAAACTGCCTGCGCTCCCTCTGCACCATACCGGACCAAATTTCCGTTTACCTCTCTATAATTAGGAACTTCGCTGCTTTCTAATTCCTTTACGACTTCGTAACCTGTATATTCACGATTGCTCCGGCTAAAATACACCACGGCTCCCGCCACCAAAACCAGCAGCAGCAAAACAATCGTAATTTTCACTTTTTTCATGTACTCTGTAAACACCTCCCTCAGCAGTTTCCTATGATATAACAAAGAGTTCCGCCTGCGGAACTCTCGCGCCGGGCGCGGCCGCATCTGCAACAGTTTCCTTGTACGCGCCCGTGTGCATCCTGCCCGGAGGGCATTTTGTATCATAGGGAAATGCGCAGCAGTTTCCTATGATACAAAAAAGCCCCGCAAGCCACGAAGCTTTTTTCTATCTACATAATAATACAAAGTACCGCCCTCGTCAATCGCATTTTTCGACCTAACAATCAGGCATTCGGTAACATTGGTGCTTCACCGCCCGGCAATTCCGGCATTCCGCCGCCCGGCTGTTTTCCCATGCCGCCTCTGCCGCCAAAATCATTACCGCCAAAGCCGCCTCCGAAATCACCGCCGCCTTTGCCGCCAAAGTTTCCGCCGCCAAAGCCGCCCATTCCGCCTCCGAAACCGCCCAGCATTCCGCCGCTTGTTCCAAAGCATGTCACCACTTCGGTCAAAGCACCCGAGTAAGTCTCCTGTCCGTTTACTAATACGCCAACCGTCGCATTCGCCACAAAATCCGCCGTAGATGCGACAATGTAGTTGAAACTTCTCGGCGCTTTTGTCGACAAAACACTCTTTCCGTCCACGGTAATCTCTATCGTACTTCCCGCTGCCGCCGCAGAAGTCAGTACCGCCGCCAAAGAATACTGCCCGGATGTATTGGCCGGTGCCTGTGCCATACCGGAACTTCCGATACAAAGCAAAGTACCGCCGTTTAGCTGAAAGCTTCCGTCATAGTCCAAAACACCGTTTCCGTCGCTTGTCGGTCCGTACGCCAAAACCGTTCCGCCGTTCATCGTAATACTTCCGTTGGAATCAATGGCATCACCGGACGCATTGACCGTTATGCTGCCTCCGTTTATGATAATCTGACCCGAACCTCCTCCGAAAGTTCCCATACCCGGACGTCCAAACGCGGAACCGTCCGCACCGCCTGCCGCATTCAATCCGTCATCACTTGCCGTTATGTCAATTTCCCCGCCGGAAATCGTAATTGTCAACGCCTCCAGCCCTTCATAACTTTTTGTAATCTTAATTTTACTGTCTCCCTCTATGGTAAGCGACTCGTCCGCATGGGCGCCGTCATCACCGGAAACAATCTGAAACTCACCGCCTGTTATCTGCATATCCTTATTGCTGTGAAGGGCATCATCTGCCGTATCCAAATCAAAGACTCCGCCGTTCACGGTCACGGAATTTACAGCCTTTAACCCTTTTGCCGACGCAGTCGTTTCCGTTGTTGTACTATTGCCTCCGCCGTTACCGAACATTCCCCATCCCCCTCTGTTTCCAAAGGGACTTCCTCCTGTCTTCACGGAAGCATTCTCTGCTCCTCCGCCGGTCTTTATGCTGAAATTACCGCCGTTTATAATTAAGGTGTTCTCGGCCTGTATTCCGTCCGTTCCCGCAACAAGGTAAAACGTCCCTCCGTCAATTACGATATTGCCCAGCGCGGCATCGGCATCATTCGTCGATTTCAACGCGTCCGAAGCGGAAACTACCGAAAAAGTTCCGTCCGCAATATACAGCAGATCTCTTCCGATAATACCGTCATCTGCGGAATTAACCGTAAAATCGCCTCCCAAAATATACAGCGAATCTTTTCCCTTTATCGCGTCGCCATATGCGGACATTACATTCAGCTTTCCGTTTCCGTTGATTACCAGGTCATGCTTTGCGTATAGCGTGGCATCCGGCTCATCTTCTCCCTCTGCAAACACATACTCCGCACCGTCCGAAAGCGTATTCACGGAACCTTCCGCGAGCGTAATCGTTACTTTTGCCGCTTTCTTGCAGAAAATAGCGGCACCGGTATCATTATGCACCGTTACGCCGTTTAAAATCAGGTGGACTTCGCTCTCATTATCCACATTGACATAAATGCTTCCGTTCGATAAAGTACCGGTAATCTCATAGGTCCCGGCCTCTTTAATTTTTAAACGGTTCCCGTCCGCTTCACAGCCGCTTCCGGAAATCGTAATACCGTTATCGCTTAACGTAACGCTTGCCGTTTTTTCCGTGCTCTGCGTCACTTCGTTCTCCTTTACTTTTGTAATCTCCCCGCTGACTTCGGGCGCAGGTGTTATTACCGTTTCCGGTGTTTTGCCCTGCGAAGGCTTTTCCGTCACCCCGCCCGGTTCCTGTGCCGTTATTGTCGGCGTTGTTTCTCCTTTATTTTCCTCGCCGCTTTCCGTTTTACAGGCGGCGGTTCCTGCAATAAGCACCGCCAAAAGAAGCGCCGTCCCTTTTCTTAATTTTCGATTTATCATATTGCATCACCTTTCCTTTTGTACTTTTTGTTTTGTTTACATGTATTTTATCGTCTTACCAAGTCCTTTTTGTGTTCAGTACGTGAATATTTTGTGAATCCCACCTACGGCAGATAGAGTTCTTGTCCCGCATAAATCCGGTTCTCATCCGGAATCTGATTAATTCCTTTAATTTCTTCCATTCTCAATACATTTCCGTAAAACCGGCGGCAGATTCCCGCAAGCGTATCCCCTGCCTGCACGATATACAGCTCCATTGCCTCATTGCCTGCCGGATCATTCTTATCATCCGGCACGGGAGTTGCCAAAACTTCTCCTTCGGCAACGCCTGTCGGCTGCGCGGCTGCCGTCGGTTTATTGTCTGTTTTATTTTCGTCTTCGCCCTGTTTTCCGCCCGGAACATACGGCTCCTCGTCTACCGGAGTAAAGCCGTCTCCAAAAACGCTTCCGGACAGGCCTCCTCCAAACGGCGTCGGTATCGGTGTTTTTTCTACTTTCGCTCCCGCCTGAAGAAATTCGCCGATATCGTCCCCGGTAATATATCCTACCGTTGTAGGCGTAATTTTTCCCGGCGTCACTCCTGCCGGCTGCTCCCGGTTACGGAACACAAATATCCCCAATGCCAAAAGTACCGCGGCGGCCGCTACTCCTGCCCCGTACCTGTTTCCGCTCTTTTCGTTCTTTTTCTGCTTTTTTTGTTCTTTGAGGGAAGCCGTGTCCGCGCTTTCCGTATTCGGAAAAACCTCTGCCGGCGTCTGTCCCGCATCTTCCTTACGCCCTACGCGGCGTCCCAGTTCCGCAAGTATCGGCTCTTTATATCCTGCGTCAACCGAAACCGGGTTGCCGGAAACCAGATAATCCTGCATTTCCTCGTTTTTTTCATAATAAATACAATATCCCGGCCACTGTTTCAGCTCGCCTTTATCGTATAAATAAAACAATGCTTCTTTCTCTACCGGATCCACCCTGTAAAGCACCCTGTCCCTGCCGCCAAACCAGTCAAGATGCGTCTGCTTAATTGTTTCATTTACCTCGGTCAAAAATTCCGGCCCGCCGAGAAACCAGCCGACTGCTTCATAGCGCGGAAAATAACGCTTGATTTTTTCGTATACATTCGCCCAGACTTCGGAAGTAAACTTAGGAACATTTTCCTCCATCACGTCTTCCGCTTCGATTGCTCCGCGGATAAAAACAAAACGCTTTCCTTCCGACTTCACAAATTCTCCTACCAAAACCGCCGCACGGCATTCGGTATAGTCACTCGCCGCCAGTCGTTTTAAGTACCCTTCCGCATAATCTTCTATGTATATTTCCGGACAATTTCCTCCGCGTCCTATCTGCTTGATATTTTTCGGCAGTTTAAAACGCCGGTTTCCTCCTTCCGTCTTTTCTTCTTCTTCCCGCTGAACAACTTTTTCTACCATATTTCCCTTCCTTTCTGCAACCTTGCATTCTTCTTGAGTTTCCGCATTTTTTTAGCTACTTTAAAAAGTTCCGCAGATTGCACGAT
>JAFLSZ010000104.1 GCA_022510665.1 Lachnospiraceae bacterium | reverse complement strand
CGGTTTCGCTAAAAACGCGTTCCTTCGGACAAATGCAAAAATAAGGCGGCGAATCCCCCCTTTCAGTTAGTCAGGTATACTAACAGCCTGTAAGAATTCGCCACGCCCGGAGCCATCGCCGCTTAGTGCAACAACCCCTTTTAATATAGGAAATTGCTTTGCATTTTCCTATATGATTCACACGGGTTTAGTCTTTCTTGAACTTCTGTTCGCAGTATTCGCAGCGGTAGATTGCGTGTGCACGGTCAGTCAGTTTGAAACGGTGCGGGAGCTCCTGTTCAATGGAGGTAATGCAGCGCGGGTTTTTACAGCGGATAATGTTGGTGACACGTTCCGGAAGGTTTAATTTTCTTTTTTCGGTAATCTCGCCGTTTTGGATAATGTTAATTGTAATGTTCGGGTCGAGGACGCCTAAGATATCAAAGTCAATATCGATTTTTCCTTCAATCTTAATAATATCTTTTTTCCCCATCACATTACTTTTCGCGTTTTTTATGATGGCGACGCAGGCATCGCTTTTTTCTAATTCAAGATAGTGGTAGATGTCCATGGAGCCTCCGGCAACAATGTGATCTATTACGACGCCTTCTTGTAATCCTCCGATATTTAACATAGCGGTCTCCTTTCAGAATGTGAAACTAATCGGTAACGGTAATTCCTAGTAAGGTCATAATCAGCGCCATCCGTATATAAACGCCGTAGTTTGCCTGTTTGAAATAAGCGGCACGCGGGTCGTTGTCTACTTCCGTAGAAATTTCATTTACACGCGGAAGCGGATGGAGAATCAGCATATCCTCTCTGGCGTTTTGAAGTTTACGCTTGTCCAAAATAAATGAATCCTTTAAGCGGATATAGTCTTCCTCGTTAAAGAAGCGTTCTTTCTGGACGCGGGTCATATAGAGAATATCCAGCTCCGGAAGGACCGTTTCAAGGTTATTGGTTTCCTGATAAGGAATGTTTTGCGCGTCCAAGGTTTCTTCTCTTAAATATGCCGGAATCCGAAGCTCTTCCGGTGAAATTAGAATGAAGCGCGTATTCGGATAACGTACCATGGCGTTAATCAGGGAGTGTACGGTTCTGCCGAACTTTAAATCGCCGCAGAATCCGATGGTCAGGCCGTCTAACCTTCCTTTCAGGCTTTTAATGGTAAGCAGGTCGGTTAAAGTCTGCGTCGGATGATTGTGGCCGCCGTCGCCTGCGTTAATCACCGGGATAGAAGAGTGCATGGAAGCAACCAGCGGCGCTCCTTCCTTTGGATGGCGTATGGCGCAGATATCGGCGTAGAAGGAAATAACACGGATAGTATCCGCGACGCTTTCGCCTTTTGCGGCAGACGAAGAATCGGCAGAAGAAAAACCAAGAACACTACCGCCGAGGTTGAGCATTGCGGCTTCAAAACTAAGGCGGGTACGTGTGCTTGGTTCATAAAATAAAGTTGCTAATTTTTTGCCCTGACAGCAATGGGAATACTTTTCGGGTGAGGAATAGATGGCCTCGCCGAGGGCAAGCAGATCGGAAAGCTCGTCCGGCGACAAATCCAACGGGCTGATTAAATGTTTCATAGCGACCTCCATAAGTAAGTTTGCTGATAGAAAAACGATATTCTCAATTATTATACAGTATAGCATATGCTTTGGCAAGTCCTAAAAGGAAAAAATGCCCGGCATGCATCGTATATGAGAGATAAAATGCAGGCCGGGCAGGCGTATAACAAAATTAGAACCCAAAATAACGGACGCAGTTATGGTAGGAAATATCCTGTACCATTTTTCCGAGAAATTCCATGTCCGCCGGGTATTCGCCGTTTTCTACCCATGTGCCGATAAGGTTACAGAGGATTCTGCGGAAATACTCATGTCTTGTGTAGGAGAGAAAGCTTCTCGAATCGGTCAGCATACCGATAAAGTTAGAGAGAAGACCTAAGTTCGCAAGCGAAGTCATCTGCTCCGTCATTCCGGTTTTGTTGTCGTTGAACCACCACGCGGAACCGTGCTGGATTTTTCCGACAGCGGAAGAATCCTGAAAACATCCGATGATTGTACCGATGGCAGCATTGTCAACCGGGTTTAAGGAATAGAGAATCGTGCGGGGCAGTTCGTCGGTTTCGTTTAAGGCATCTAGGAACGCGGCAAGTTCTGCAGAGCAGTTCACGGAGTTGATACAGTCAAAACCGGTATCCGGGCCGACGGCACGAAACAGTCTGGTGTTGTTGTCGCGGCGGGTGCCGTAGTGAAGCTGCATTGCCCAGTTCAGACGGTGGTATTCTTTTCCCATAAACAATAGGAAAGCGGATTTGAAACGAAGCTGTTCTTCTGCGGAAGGAATTTCGCCTGACAGCCGTCTTTCGAAAATGGCGGCAATTTCTTCTTCGCTTGCCGGAGCATACATGACAAATTCCAGTCCGTGGTCGGATATCTTGCAGCCCATCGAGGCAAAGAAGTCAAGACGTACCCGCAGGGCTTCCTTTAAGTCCGCATAGGACTCAATCTTTACGCCGCTTACCGCGGACAGCTTTATCAGATAGCTGATATAATCCGGCTTTTCCAGGTTCATTGCTTTATCCGGGCGCCATGCCGGAAGTACCCGCACGTCAAACGAAGCGTCCTCGGCAATCATTTTGTGCCATGCCAATGAGTCAATCGGGTCGTCGGTTGTGCAGATGACGTCAACATTGGAGCTGCGTATCAGATTTCTTGCGCTGAACTCCGTCGCAGCGAGCTTTTGGTTGCAGAGATTCCAGACCTCGTCCGCCGTTTTAGGAGAAAGCACGCCTTCATAGCCGAAATAGCTCTTCAGTTCCAGATGGCTCCAATGATAGAGCGGGTTGCCGATTGCTTTTTGCAGGGTGGCAGCCCACGCGAGGAACTTTTCGTAGTCGTCTGCGTCACCGGTAATGTACTTTTCTTCAATACCGTTGCTGCGCATCTGACGCCATTTGTAGTGGTCGCCGCCAAGCCATACCTGCGTAATGTTTTCAAACTTCCGGTCTTCGGCGATTTCCTGCGGATTGATATGGCAGTGGTAGTCGATAATCGGCATTTTGGCGGCATAGTCGTGGTAAAGTGTTTTGGCGGTGTCGTTTGAGAGTAAAAAGTCGTTTCCCATAAATGGTTTCATAGCTGTATCCTTCTTTCTTAAATAATATTCTTATCAATATGCGGTTCCGCGGACAATAAAATCGTTGGAAATAGTAGTTTTGTTCGGAACGTCCGCGCCCTGTAAAATCCGCATCAGAGTATTTACGGTCGTAATGCTCAGTGTTTCTACATGGTTGTCTAAGGTGGAGAGCTCCGGTTCGGTACACAT
The DNA here is from genome assembly GCA_022510665.1 of Lachnospiraceae bacterium. Lineage (GTDB taxonomy): Bacteria > Bacillota > Clostridia > Lachnospirales > Lachnospiraceae > SIG307. Next base: position 4,682 of record JAFLSZ010000104.1, on the reverse strand, counting down.
GCAGAGAAGAGAGTTGTTGTAGCCGACGATTTCCAATTCCTCCGGGATACGGATACCGGCGGCGCCCGCAAACTTTACGGCGGCAACGGCAAGGCTGTCTTCGGCGGTCAGTATGGCATCATAAGAACACCCCTTTTCAAACAGAGAAAGCAGAAAATCTCTTGTTTCCGGTATACCTTCGGAACAAAGCCGCACGGAGTCTTCGGAAAGAGAGAGACCGGCGTGTTCCAGTCCGTCGCAGAAGCCCTTGCGTTTGTTCCGGCTGCTGCTGCTGTCGAAGCGGTAGAGGAACAGAAAGCGTTTTCTGCCGTGCCCCGCCAGACGGCATACCGCGTCAAAGACTGCCTGATAGTCGTCGCATAAGGTGCAGTAGATGTTAGGGTGGCTTAAATAGCCGTTAATCATCATAACCGGCAGTTTGTTGGCGGCGGCAATAATGTATTCATTATCCTGTTTTGCGGACTCTAAATACTGCGAACCGACCATAATAACGGCATCGACGCGTTTGGAGAGCAGGAGACGGAGATACTTTTTCTTGTTTTCAAGCTCATAGCCCGTACAGCATAAAAACGCTTCGTATCCGTTTTTTCTAAGCGCCTGCTCGATATAGTAAACCGCGTTTGCCAAAAAGGTATCGGAAGAATCCGAACACATAATACCGATGGTGTGCATGGTGTTCAGGCCGAGGCCCCTCGCAAACACGTTCGGTGTATAGCCGAGTTCTTCCATTACCGTTAAGACTTTATTTTTAGTTTTGTCGCTGACGTTTTGATTCCCGTTTAGTACGCGGGATACCGTGGCAATGGAAACGCCTGCCTTTTTCGAAACATCGTAAATATTCATAATGAAAGCCCTTACAAAATTTAATCCAAAACAAAACGGCATAAATTATTATACACAACAATTATACACTAGCAAAGAATCGACTGCAAGCAGATTTTACAAAAAACGATTGACATGGGAATGGAAAATGTGTACAATCAAATTGTAAATTGGATTGTAAATGCTTACATAGTCGGTATGGGAATATTTTCTGCGGCACAGGCAGACAATTTATGATATGAAAAAAGGAGACAAAACGATGGCAAAGGTAGTGACAATGGGGGAGATTATGTTAAGACTTTCTACCCCGGGAAACGAGAAGTTTATTCAGGCAGATGAGTTTGACGTATGTTACGGCGGCGGCGAGGCAAACGTAGCGGTTTCTTTGGCAAATTACGGACACGATGCGTATTATGTGACGAAGGTACCGAAGAATCCGATCGGAGAGTGCGCAGTAGCCGCTCTTCGTAAGATGAACGTAGGAACACAGCATATTGCGTACGGCGGAGAGCGTCTTGGAATATATTTTCTTGAAACAGGCGCGGCAATGCGTGCGTCCAATGTTGTTTATGACAGGGCTCATTCTTCGATTTCTACCGCCGTTGCGGAAGATTTTGATTTTGACAAGATTTTTGAAGGTGTGGAGTGGTTCCATTTTACCGGAATTACACCGGCGGTTTCGGATGCGGCTGCGGTTCTTACCGAGGCGGCCTGCAAGGCTGCGAAGAAGGCGGGCGTTAAGGTATCCTGCGACTTAAATTTCCGTAAAAAACTCTGGTCTTCCGAGAAAGCGCAGAAGGTAATGAGTAATCTTATGCAGTATGTTGACGTGTGCATCGGCAACGAAGAAGACGCGGAAAAGGTGCTTGGGTTTAAGCCGGGCAATACGGATGTTACGAGCGGTGAGTTAGAGCTTGCGGGATATAAAAGCATTTTTGAGCAGATGGTAGAAAAGTTCAACTTTGAATATGTAATCAGTTCCCTGCGCGTAAGCCATTCCGCTTCCGACAACGGCTGGTCTGCCTGCATTTATTCCAGAGACACAAAGGAATTTTACCACTCCAGAGAATACAGGATTTCTCCGATTGTTGACCGTGTGGGCGGCGGCGATTCCTTCGCGGGCGGCGTAATCTGCGGTTTCCTTGACGGGAAAAACTTTAAGGACGCGTTAGAGTTCGGTGTTGCGGCTTCCGCGTTAAAGCATACGATTCCGGGAGACTTTAACCTTGTATCCAGAGCAGATGTTGAAAACTTAGTCGGCGGCGACGGTTCCGGAAGAGTACAGAGATAACAATCTGCGAAACTCGAACTAAAATAGTATTGCAAGATAGAACCCTCTGTTGTATGATTGTATCAGGAAGTACAATGACACGACGGAGGGTTTGTTATGCTTAAAATTGAGAATTTCACAAAGCGCTACGGTGAGAAAGTGGCGGTAAATCATTTGAATCTGCATATTGCGCCGGGCGAAATCTATGGTTTTATCGGTCATAACGGAGCAGGAAAAACTACAACCCTGAAAGCCTGCTGCGGATTGCTTAATTTTTCGGAAGGAACGATTTTAATCAACGGAACCTCTATCCGTGAACAGCCGCTTGTCTGTAAAAAGGAGATGGCATATATTCCGGATAATCCGGACTTGTATGATTTTCTGACCGGATATGACTACTTAAATTTTGTCGCGGACGTATACGGCGTGCCGAAAAAAGAACGGGCGGAACGTATTGATGCTTACGGAGAAATGCTGGGAATTACAGATGCCCTGGGGCTGCCGATTTCGGAATATTCGCACGGCATGAAGCAGAAGACAGCAATTATATCGGCACTGGTACATGCTCCGAAATTGATTTTGATGGATGAGCCGTTTGTCGGGCTTGACCCGCTTGCCTCCCATCAGTTAAAACAGTTAATGGCAAGACATTGTGAGGAAGGCGGCGCGATTTTTTTCTCGACGCATGTGCTTGAAGTGGCAGAGAAGCTGTGCCACAAGGTAGCGATTATTAAGGGCGGTAATTTGGTGGCGTGCGGTACGATGGACGAGGTGCGCGGCGATTCCTCGCTGGAGGATGTATTTTTGGAATTGGAGGAAAAGGCAGAATGAGAATTTTAATCGGAATTCGTCTGAAGTCCATGTTTTTTCAAATAAAAAAGTCATTCGGCGGAAAGAAAAAGGGCATGGCGGCGCTTATCGTGCTTTTGCTCGGTTTTATTTTTTGTGCGATTGAAGCGTCGCTGTTCGGCTCATGGTATATGATGTCCGTCTATCTTGAAACGGATTTTTCGTGGCTGTATTTTGCGCTGGCGGGACTGATAGCGTTTGCGTTCGGAATTATCGGCACCGTATTTATGACACAGAACCAGATGTATCAGGCCAAAGACAACGAGCTTTTACTTGCGATGCCGTTAAAGCCTTCCGCTATTATCGGAAGCCGGATATTGGTGCTGTATCTGCTGACTTTTTTCTTTGCCGTTCTGATTATGATTCCGGCGGCGCTTGTATATTTTTTGAAATTTGGCTTTTCGGGAGAGAAGGCGGCAGTTTTTTTCCTTGTCACGGTGTTGGTTTCCATGCTTGCGCAGGCGGTGACGTGCCTGCTCGGGTGGCTGTTACACTTTTTGCTGGCAGGGTTCCGCCACAAAGCTGTGGTTGCCGCCGTTTTTATGGCTGCGGTGATGATTCTTTATTTTGTGGCAGTGAATAAAATAGAAGAATTAATGTTATTGTTAGTGACAAACGGAGGAAAGATTGCGTCCGCCATACAGACTTTTGCGTGGCCGTTTTATGCGCTGGGAAATGCGTGTCTGGGTGACTGGACAAAATTTCTTTTGTTCGCGGTGATTTCCCTTGCGGTATTTGGGACGGTACTCTTTATTTTAAGCATGACTTTTGTAAAAGCGATGCTTGCGGGCGGAAAAACAAAACAATCCGTCAAGAGAAAAAGAGACGAAAAGGTGCGCTTTGCGGAGGGGGCAGTCTGCCGGAAAGAGTCGAAGCGTTTCTTTTCCAGTACCGCTTATCTTGTTAATATGGGAATGGGGCTTTTTATGACTCTTGCGTTTGCCGTTGGGGGCGTCGTGATGAGAGAAAGGATAACGGAACTTGTGCAGGAGATGTTTTCCGGCGGCGGGAATAGAATACTGCCGGTTCTTTTTTCGGGCATTATGGGAATCCTTGCGGCGATGACACCGATTTCCGCGCCTTCGGTCTCTTTGGAAGGAAAGCAATTATGGATTCTGCGTTCCATGCCGATAAGAGGCGCACAGGTATTAAAGGGAAAATTGCGTTTTCATTGTATTGCCACGGTACCGGTGGCAGCCGTAAGTGTCCTGACGCTTGGCTTTGCATATGGCTGCGGTATTGCGGAAACGATACTTTCCGCCGTAAGCGCCGTGCTGATGTTTACCCTGTGCGGAAGTCTCGGCCTTGTGCTTAATCTGTGTTTCCCGCGTTTTGACTGGATGAACGAGGCAACGCCGTGCAAGCAGTCTCTGTCGGTTATGTTTGCGATGTTTGGAATGTTTTTATTTAGTATTGTTTATATTATGCTTGGTTTTGCCGGAAATAAGGCGCTTGGTTTTGAAAACGGCGTATGGGTTCTGCTGCTGATGACCCTGCTTTTGGCGGGAATTAACGTTTTGTCTTACCTTTTACTGATAAAGTGGGGCGGTAAAAAGTTTGAAAGGCTGTAAAAGAATTATTGTGTAAAAAAATATGAGTTTCCGCATTTTGTATACTTTATTATATTCCGTAGATTGTACGCTGTCTTATTTTTGCATACGCAACGCTGCGCCGGACTTCCTCTTTAGAGCCGTTAAGCCGCTCGGGTGCGTCCTCGCGCCTAACCGGCTCTAAGAGGTGA
>JAFLSZ010000103.1:1193-8041 GCA_022510665.1 Lachnospiraceae bacterium | reverse complement strand
TCCGCATTTTGTATACTTTATTATATTCCGTAGATTGCACGCTCTCTTATTTTTGTATGCGCAACGCTGCACCGGACTTTCTCTAAGAGCTGTTAAGCCGCTCGGGAGCATCCTCGCGTCTAATCGGCTATAAGAGGTGATTCCGGCTCCGCTAAAAACGCGCTCCTTCGGACAAATACAAAGATAAGAGAGCGTGCAATCTGCGGAACTTTTTAAAGCAGTTAAAAAAATGCAGAAACTCAAGTTGAAACAATACTTGACATTTTCTTCTTCTTTTTTATAATAGTGGTAAGAGAATGTGCCGGATTTTTACACAGGGAGGAAGGTTTTCTTCGCAAAGAGTCCGGGATGCCGCGTCCTGCGGCAGAAGGGGGAAATTATGAAGTGTCCGTTTTGCGGAAAAGAAAATACGAGGGTGATTGATTCCAGACCGGCAGATGACGGCGGAGCCATTCGCAGGAGAAGACAGTGCGACGAGTGCGGCAAGCGTTTTACGACTTATGAGAAAGTAGAAACGATTCCGCTTGTTGTAATTAAAAAAGACAATATCCGCGAGCCTTATGACCGCGCGAAGATTGAGTCAGGCGTGTTTCGTTCCTGCCATAAGCGTCCGATTTCTATCGATCAGATTACCGCACTGGTAGATGAAATCGAAACGATTATTTTCGGCTTGGAAGAAAAGGAGATTTCAAGCAGCAGAATCGGAGAAATTGTAATGGATAAGCTAAAGGCGTTGGACGATGTCGCTTATGTGCGGTTTGCTTCGGTATACCGCGAGTTTAAAGATGTCAACACCTTTATGCAGGAGATTAAAAAGATTTTGGACTCGAAGTAGGAGAACGCAGTCCAAACGAAGTGGATTTGGGCCTTTCCGCAAGGGAAAGGATTGTTATGATTGCAAAAGTGTACTCTGCGGCAGTTTTGGGGATTGAAGCAGAGCTGATTCTTGCAGAAGCCGACGTAAAGGACGGGCTGCCATGCTTTTCCATGGTAGGCGCGTTGGCCTGCGAGACGAGAGAAGCAAAAGAACGGGTGCGGATTGCACTCGAAAATTCCGGTTATCGTCTGCCGGTGAAACGGATTACCGTAAATCTTTCACCGGCGGATATCAGAAAAGAAGGGACAGCGTTCGATTTGTCCGTGGCGATAGCCGTCTTGACCGCGTTCGGTCTTGTTTCAGAAAAAGCAGTGGAAAAAAGTATGTTTTTGGGAGAACTCTGTTTTGACGGGAAAGTAAACCCGGTGGCGGGGGTGCTTCCTGCCGTCTGCCGCGCGAAGGAGGAAGGTTTTGTACAATGTTTCGTTCCGGAAGAGAACGAAGCGGAGGCGGCTTTGGTCCGCGGGATTTTTGTGTACGGCGTAAAGACGCTTCGGGAAGTTGCGGCGGTTTTAAACGGGAACGGGGATATTCTGCCCTGCCGTGAGAACGGAAATACGGCGGAAGAAGACAAAGAAGAACTTTTGCCGGATTTTTCGGAAGTACAGGGACAGAAGATGGCGAAACGTGCTCTGGAAATCGCGGCGGCAGGGAGGCATAACGTATTGATGATAGGACCGCCGGGAACCGGCAAGACAATGCTTGCAAAGCGGCTTCCGACGATTCTGCCGTCTCTTTCGTTTGAAGAAAGTCTGGAGATTTCAAAGATTTACAGTGTGGCGGGAATGTTACGCAACAGACGTCTTATTACAAAACCGCCCTTTCAGGCACCGCATCATACGATAACGCAGGCGGTGCTTGCGGGAGGAGGAAGGAAAGCGACGCCGGGAATGGTAAGCCTTGCGCATAAGGGAGTTTTGTTTTTAGACGAGTTTCCGGAGTTCCGCAGGGAGACGATAGAAGTTTTAAGACAGCCGTTGGAGGAACGGGAAATTACGGTTTCCCGTTATGACGCGGCATATACATATCCCGCGGGAGGAATCCTGATTGCGGCAATGAATCCGTGCGCCTGCGGTTTTTATCCGGACCGGACAAAGTGCAGCTGTTCCCAGGCGCAGATTAAGCGATACCTCGGAAAGATAAGCAGACCTCTTTTGGAGCGTTTTGATATTTGTATGGAAGTAATGCCGGTGCGGTATTCCGATTTAAAAGACGGCGTGCCGCAGGAGAGTTCAAAAGAGATAAGAAAGCGCGTGGAGGCGGCGAGAGACATACAAAAAGAGCGGTACAAAAAGATTGCGGCACTCTGCAACGCGGAGCTTTCCGTCAGGGAAGCGGAGCAATACTGTATTTTGAGCAGGGAAGCGAAAAAGCGGATGGAAAAGGCCTACGAACGGCTTTCTTTGAGCATGCGTTCCTATCATCGGATTTTAAAGACCGCGCGCACGATTGCCGACCTTGCCAGTGCGGAGAAGATAGAAGAAGCGCATCTGGCGGAGGCGCTTTTGTATCGGGAGCCGGATAGAAAATATTGGGGAGAATAAAAAAGAATGGCAGAGAAAAATCTATTAGCAGAAAGAAGGGAAAACCGCGTTTACTGGAATGCGTTTGCACAATTTCGCCTGACACCCGGAATGCAGAAAGCGGTCCTGACATACTTTGATAATGCGGTGTATGCGGTACTTGCAAAGGAGGAAGAATGGCAGCGGTTTTTCCGGCTGGCACAGCGGCTTTGCTTCACGGAAGCGGAGAGGGAGCGGATTCGGACGGTGCGCGGGAAGAATCACGTTAAAGAACTGGAACGTCTGGAAGAAACGGGCATAAATTTTGTAACGGCGGAAGAAGAACAGTTCCCCGAGCGTCTGCGCGAACTTTCCGACGCGCCCCGCTGGCTTTATTACATCGGTTCCCTGCCGAAAGAAGACCTGCAGATAGCGGTTATCGGCGCGAGAAAGTGTACCCCTTACGGGAGCGCCGCCGCATGGAATATCGCGGGAGCGCTTTCGGAGCACGGTGTCGGTATTTTGTCGGGACTTGCCTACGGGGTGGATAAACAGGCGCATGAAGGGGCTTTGGCAAAGGGAGGAAAGACTTACGCGGTACTGGGGTGCGGCGTGGATATCTGTTATCCGGAATGTAACCGGGAGACGTATGAGCGGATTCTTTGTGCAGGCGGCGGGATTTTGTCGGAGTATCCGCCGGGTACGCCGCCGCTTTCCTGTCTGTTTCCGCAGAGAAACCGGATTATTGCGGGACTTTCGGACGGGATATTGGTAGCGGAGGCAAAGAAAAAAAGCGGTTCGATGATTACGGTCTCTTTCGGCCTTGAATACGGAAAAAATATTTATTCCGTTCCGGGAAGAATCACGGATGTTGTCAGCGAAGGCTGCAACTATCTGATACGGGAGGGAGCGAAACCGGTGCTTTCCGCCGCGGATATTCTGGAAGATTTTGAAAAAGTTCTGCGGGAGAAGAAGAAAAAGAAAGAACATAAAAGTAGCAAAAATTATGAATTTTTAAAAAATGTACTTGCAACAAAAGAAAAAATAGTGTATGCTAGTTTGCGTTTGAGGCCAAAACACATTGAGGAAATCCAAGAGGAAACGAAGCTGCCGCCGGAGGAACTGCCGGAAGTGCTGCAATCTCTTTGTGAATACGGCTGTATTAAAAGATACGGACAGGCATATTATGGACTGTCAGGTGAAAATAACGGGTTTTTTCCGGAAAGGTAAGGCAGTAGAATGGCAAAGAATTTACTGATTGTGGAATCGCCGGCAAAAGCAAAAACCATTAAGAAGTTTTTAGGGACGAATTATGAAGTGGTTGCTTCCAACGGTCATGTAAGGGATATCCCGAAAAGCCGTATGGGAATTGACGTGGAGAATGATTATGAGCCGAAGTATATCACGATTCGGGGCAAAGGTGATGTCCTGGCAAAAATGCGGAAGGAAGTAAAAAAAGCAGATAAGATATATCTGGCGACGGACCCCGACCGCGAAGGTGAGGCGATCAGCTGGCATTTGTCCCAGGCGCTTAAAATAGAAGATTCCGACGTAAACCGCATTACGTTTAACGAGATTACCAAAAACGCGATTCGAAATTCCATTAAGCAGGCGCGCGGAATCGATATGAATCTGGTAGACGCGCAGCAGGCGAGAAGGATTCTCGACCGTATGATCGGCTACCGAATCAGTCCGCTTCTCTGGGAAAAGGTAAAGCGCGGGCTGAGTGCGGGACGAGTGCAGTCAGTGGCGTTACGCATTATCTGTGACAGGGAAGAAGAAATCAGCGCGTTTGTGCCACAGGAATACTGGTCGATTGAAGCGGATTTTACCGTAAAAGGAGCGAAAAAGCCGTTTCGGGCTAAGTTTTACGGGGATGCGGGGAATAAGATTTCCGTAGGTTCCGCAAAAGAAGCCGAAAAAATTCTTGCCGCAGTGAAAAAGGCAGAGTTTAAAGTGGCGGAGTTAAAGACGGGAGAGCGCAGACGTCAGGCCGCGCCGCCGTTTACCACGAGTACGCTTCAGCAGGAGGCGGCAAAGGCGTTAAATTTCTCGACCCAGAAGACGATGCGGCTGGCACAGCAGCTTTACGAAGGAGTTGACGTAAAGGGGCATGGCACCATCGGTCTGATTTCTTATCTGCGTACGGACTCTATCCGTGTTTCGGAGGAGGCGGACGCGGCGGCAAAACGGTTCGTGGAAGAAAATTACGGTACGGAGTTTGTAATAGAGTCCGAGCGGAAAAAGACGGACAGTAAAAAGATTCAGGACGCTCATGAAGCAATCCGGCCGACTTATGTAGAAATTACGCCGGCAGAGGTGAAGGAATCTCTTTCCAGAGACCAGTTCAGACTGTACCAGCTGATTTGGAAACGGTTTGTGGCAAGCAGAATGCAGGCGGCAAAGTATGAGACGGCTTCGGTAAAGATAGACGGAGGCGGATACCGTTTTACCGCGACGGCTTCGGAACTGGTATTTGACGGTTTTTTGGCGGTATATTGTCCGGAGGAGGAAGAGGAAGAAGAAGCAGGGAGCGGTTTCTTGAAAAATCTGACGAAAGATTCCGAGATTTCTTTAAAAGAAGTCATTCCGGCAAAACATTTTACCGCTCCGCCGGCGCATTATACGGAGGCTTCTCTTGTAAAAACGCTGGAAGAACTCGGAATCGGGCGTCCGAGTACCTATGCGCCGACGATTACGACAATTCTTGCCAGAAGATATGTGGCAAAGGAAAACAAAAACCTTTATGTAACGGAAATCGGGGAAGCTGTCAACCGGATTATGAAGCAGGCGTTTCCTGCCATTGTAGACGTGAATTTTACGGCAACAATGGAAGCGCTTTTGGACGCGGTGGAAAACGGAGAAGTATTTTGGAAGACGATTATACGGAACTTCTATCCGGATTTGGAAGAATCGCTAAAGAATGCCGAAAGCGAGCTGGAAAATATTAAAATAGAAGACGAAGTAACGGATGTCGTGTGTGAAGCCTGCGGCAGGCAGATGGTAGTAAAATACGGCCCGCACGGAAAATTCCTCGCGTGTCCGGGCTTTCCGGAGTGCCGCAGCACGAAGCCGTATCTGGAAAAAATCGGCGTAGCCTGTCCGAAATGCGGAAAAGATATCGTTGTCCGCAAGACAAAGAAAGGAAGGCGTTACTTTGGCTGTGAGGCGAACCCGGAGTGTGATTTTATGTCGTGGCAGAAGCCGTCGGCAAAGAGCTGTCCTCAGTGCGGCGGTCTTTTGGTGGAAAAGGGTACTAAGCTGGTCTGCGCTTCGGAAGAATGCGGCTATGTTGAAGAACAGGCAAGAACGTCTGAGGGTTAATATAAAAAAGTGCGTCAAGTCTGAAATTTGTACTTGTTTTTTGAAAAAAATTGTGATAAAATGAAAAATAATAGATAATGAATGGCGGCTTATCTGCCGGAAAGGAGTTGTCATGAGCGTACAGTTACTAGATAAGACCAGAAAAATTAATAAGCTCCTGCATAATAACAGTTCGCACAAGGTTGTATTCAATGATATCTGTCAGGTGCTTGGCGAAGTATTGGAATCTAATATTTTAGTAATCAGTAAAAAAGGAAAAGTTCTTGGAATTAAAAACAGGAATGACGTAGAGACGATCAGCGAACTGATTAAAGACGCGGTAGGCGGACATATTGACGCGATGTTAAACGAGCGTTTGTTAAATATTCTTTCTACGAAAGAGAATGTAAACCTTGAAACACTTGGGTTTGCATTTCCTGATGTGGAAAAATATCAGGCGATTATCATTCCGATTGACATTGCCGGTGAAAGACTTGGCACTCTGTTTATTTATAAAAAGGGTTCGTCGTACTCCATTGATGATATTATTTTAAGTGAGTACGGAAATACGGTTGTCGGTCTGGAGATGATGCGTTCGGTGAATGAGGAGAATGCGGAAGAAAACCGGAAAGTACAGATTGTCCGTTCCGCAATCAGCACTCTTTCTTTTTCCGAATTGGAAGCAATCACACATATTTTCAACGAACTGGAAGGAAACGAAGGTATTCTGGTAGCGAGTAAGATTGCGGATCGTGTAGGGATTACCCGTTCCGTTATCGTAAATGCGCTCCGCAAGTTCGAGAGTGCAGGCGTTATCGAATCACGTTCCTCCGGTATGAAGGGAACTTACATCAAAGTATTGAATGACGTTGTATTTGAAGAGCTGGAAAAGCTGTAAAAGCCGGAAAGGGAAAACAGAATATGCAGCGGATCTGAAAAGGAGTTTCGGACGGGACATAAAAAGGATTTTTGAGTCAATCAGAAGTCCTTTTTTTTCGTGCAGGCAAAGCGAGCATGAAATTTGGCATAGGGAGCTTGCTCCCATATGCCAAATTCCATGCGAGCGCGCCCGCGACCGAGCAACGAAGTTGCGAGGTGAGGGCAGGCGCGAAGCGCGGGCCTGCACGAAAGAAACCGAGGAATGCGAGCGCGCCCACGACCGAGCA
>JAFLSZ010000103.1:0-1093 GCA_022510665.1 Lachnospiraceae bacterium | reverse complement strand
GAATGCGAGCGCGCCCACGACCGAGCAACGAAGTTGCGAGGTGGGGGCAGGCGCGAAGCGCGGGCCTGCACGAAAAGAGGTGAAGGAAGTGATATAGAAAGCAGTCCGGGCAGGCGAAACATCAGATGCTAGTATTTTTTGACTAAAATTGAGGAATATCTCTTGTCTTTTTGAAAAACTTCGCTATAATAGTATTGAAAGGAAGTGTGTCATATGATAAGTTCAGATGCGTTTAGCTATATAAATGTAATCAATAAAGCGGCGGAAGCTTCCGCAAAGCGGCATGAAGTGATTACCAATAACCTTGCCAATGTGGATACTCCGAATTTTAAGCGGAGCGATGTGACATTTGAGACCTATCTGGCAGGGGAACTGACCGGCAGGGACGCGCTGTCGAAGAAAGTAAAGAATATGGATTTGTCAAAGCTCGGCTCCACAACGTATTTAGACCATTCTACGCTGAGTTACCGCAAGGACGGAAATAACGTGGATGTTGATACGGAAGAGGCATATCTTGCGGATAACCAGATAAAATATTATGCTTTGATAGATGCCATGACACAGGAGTTTTCACGGATTCGTTCCGTGTTACAGCGTTAGTAACGATAAGGCGTAAGGCAGCTTACGCGGAAAGGAGAAGTCTATGTCTTTAATGAGCGCGTTAAACGTAAGTGCCAGCGGTATGTCGGCACAGCGTACAAGAATGGACATTATTTCACAGAATCTTGCAAATGTAAATACGACAAGAGATGAGAACGGAAAGCCGTACCGCCGTCAGACGGTAGTATTCGCGGAAAAGAATGATTCAAACTTTGAGTCGATTCTGCGTTCCATGCAGACGGGAATAACCCGCCGCACGGATCCGTTCGGCGACGGGGTCAAGATTACGGGGATTGCGGAAGACCATGTAACTCCGATGAAGATGGTCTATGATCCGGCACATCCGGACGCGGACGCGGACGGCTATGTGACGATGCCGAATGTCAATACCGTGACGGAAATGACGAACTTAATTGACGCGACACGTTCGTTTGAAGCAAATGTCACGGCTTTTAACGCGACTAAAAATATGGCCTTAAAAGCACTGGAGCTT
>JAFLSZ010000102.1 GCA_022510665.1 Lachnospiraceae bacterium | reverse complement strand
ACGGTTTTCTTTTCGTTTCTCTCGAAAACCATCAGAATGTAACCGCTACAGAGGTAGTAGAAGTAATCGAAGCGCTTAAGAAACGTTATCCGATTGATGAGCATCGCATTTACGGAACCGGCTTCTCCATGGGAAGCGGTAAGTCCTGGGATATGTTTCAGGAGTATCCGCAGATTTTTGCGGGGCTTGCTCCTGCGAGCGCTCTGTTTCCGGTAAAGAATAATCCTTTTGGTCAACCTCTGGGCGACAGGCTGAACACGGATGTTCCTGTTCCGCTTTTCTATTCGGGAGGCGAGAATTCACATCTGCCTGAATTACCGTGCCAGGCGGATTCCGCGCTGGAGAGAATACAATATGCGGCGCAGGTCAATCGGCTGAAAAAGAAATTTGACGTAAGCTACGAGAAAAAAGAGGACTGGGCCGATCCTATATGGGGCGAAGCAGGCGAACGTATTGAAAAGAAATACGATGCGTCGAGAGACAGTTACCTGACCATTCACTACTATGAAAGTGAGGATGGCGTCTGCCGGACCGCATTCGCCAGCATCAGCGGGCAGGGGCATGAATTCCGGCGCCACACCTGTGAAAATGCATGGGAATTTATTTCGCAATTTACCAGATAAATAAACTCCGGGAAACCCGCGCCGTTTCAAACGGACGCGGGTTTCCCGAAGTGAAGGATATTATACCGCACGGAGCGTTGGTTAAGGATGTGCTCCGGTCGGTTAATCAGCAGAGGAGAGTGTGCTATGGAGGGACAGTTAAAAAACGGAACTATTCTTATATCTGAAATTGGAAATAAATATACCGTTAATCAGTTGTTGGGAGCAGGCGGACAGGGTGAAGTCTATTCCGTTGAAATCAATGGAAAGACATATGCCCTGAAATGGTATTATAAAAATACTGCCACAAAAAATCAGAAGGAGATTTTGGATAATCTGATTCAAAGCGGACAGCCGGATGCATCGTTTTTGTGGCCGCAGGATATGATTTTTAAATCTTACGGAGAGTCGTTTGGCTATATTATGCCGCTTAGACCGAAAAACTATAAGAGCATTGTGGATATGATGAAGCGAAAGGCAGAACCGTCTTTCTATTGTCTTTGCAGAGCCGCTTATAATCTCACCAAGGGCTATAATGCGTTACACGGGAAGGGATATAGCTATCGGGATATCTCGTTTGGAAATGTATTTTTTGATCCGGATACCGGAGATGTATTGATATGTGATAACGACAATGTTTCATATAACGGTGCGAAGAGTGGTGTATATGGAACACCTCGCTTTATGGCTCCTGAAATCGTAATCGGTAAAGCGAAACCGTCAAGGAATACGGATTTATTTTCTTTGGCAGTTTTGCTGTTTTATATGTTTATGCTGAATCATCCGTTAGAAGGCAAGAGGGAAGCCCGGATTAAGTGCATGGATATTCATGCCATGAATCAGTTGTACGGAACGGATCCGTTATTTATCTTTGATCCGGATAATAAAGATAACAGACCGCTTAAAGGGTATCAGGATAATGCCCTTGATTTTTGGGATGTATATCCGCAGCAGCTTAAGGAATTATTCATTACATCTTTTACAGTCGGGTTAAAACAGCCAAATAGAAGAATAACAGAGGCACAATGGTTAGATGCGTTTGCCAATCTTATGTCTGAAATAATTATTTGTCCTAACTGTAAAGCTGAAGTATTTTATGATTCACATAAGGAAGAAAACGGTGTGGCGCATACTTGTTGGAGCTGCCAGAATACAATGACTATTCCGTCAAAAATAGTGATTGGGAAAAATACCGTGCTGCTTTTGGCAAATACGAAATTTTATAAGCATCATGTGGATGGCGGGCATGATATGGATACAGTAGTAGGAGAAGTAGTACGAAACCCTAACAATCCTAATCTGTGGGGAATTAAGAATCTTTCAAAAGAGAATTGGACTTACATAAAGGCGGATGGTACACAGATTCCGGTAGCGGAAGGAAAAACCGCCGCGATTGCAAAAGGCACAAAGATTGATTTTGGGCAAATGACGGGAGAATTCTGCTAATTAGCGAAAATCAGTGAAATGCAAATTTTACAATTGAAATATTTATAAAAGATGAAGGAGGAATTCGATTATGGCTGAGAAAATGAAAAGACCGGGAGGAGAACTGGCGAGCAGACCGTTGCATTTCTTTTGGATTGTGGATTGTTCCGGCTCTATGTACGGAGAAAAGATTGGTACGGTCAATCATGCAATTCAATCCACAATACCCGATATGGTATCCGCGGCAGAGAACAATCCAAATGCACAGCTGATGATTCGCACCCTGAAATTTTCTACGGGTGCATCGTGGGTAACAAGTACACCGGTAAATGTTGAAGATTTTGCATGGGACGATTTGGAGGCAGACGGAGTAACAGATTTAGGAAAAGCCTTTGAACTTTTATCCGCACAGCTTACCATTCCGCCTATGTCAGACCGTGCATTACCGCCGGTGTTGGTTTTGCTGTCAGACGGACAGCCTACAGACGACTACAAGAAGGCATTAGAAGACTTAAAAAAGCTTCCTTGGGGCAAAAAGGCCGTAAAGATTGCTATTTCTATCGGACAGGATGCGGATGACGGTGTTTTGGAAGAATTTACCGGCAATAAAGAATTAGTGCTGCAGGCGAATAATGCGGCGGCACTCACAAAGATGATCAGGTGGGCATCTACGGCAGCTTCCCTGGTGTCAGCTCCTGCAAGTGTTGCTATGGATACTGAAGATGCGTCAAAGAGCGGAGATTCTAATCCGATCATTATTGATATGGGAGGCAGAATTCCTGACCTTGATGATATTCAGGACGGAGATGTTTGGTAGAAAGGACATTGCATATGACACGAAGCATATTCGGAGAATCGGTGCAGGGTGCTTCCCATATCAGAAGCGGAAAAGAGTGTCAAGACAGTTTTAAAAAGATTAAAAAGGATGAAGATACGGCCATATTGGCGGTGGCAGACGGTCATGGAAGTGATTCATGCCCTCATAGTAAAACGGGAGCTGATGTGGCTGTGAATGTATTCTGTAAAATATTAAATGACTGCCTGGATACATATGCAGAACAACCGGAAAATCTGCTGACATTTTTGAACCGTGAAGGAGATACTACGGTCGCGCAGAAAATAGATAGGGAGTGGAAACGGAGGATACGAAAAATTCATACCGGCAACAAACGGGAGATTCCTCTTGATGTTGAAGGCAGGGAAGATAACGATGCCATCTATAAATTATACGGAAGTACCCTGATTGGCTTGGTGCTTACAAAAGAATTCCTTTTTGCTTTCCAGTTGGGAGACGGCGATATTATAAAAGTGTCGGAAAGCGGTGCGGAAAATGTAATCGAGGCAGATAAGATACTTGGAACGGAAACACATTCTCTCAGCAAATCGGAATCTTGGAAGAAGGCGATTACATTCGTTAAGAAACACGAGGATGCACAGAGTTTACCCGTAATGTATATGCTTTCTTCGGACGGAATGGCTAATAGCTATAAAAATGAGGATGAATTTAAAAAGACCTGTTGTGATTATTATGCGCTGCTGAAAGAACATGGTGCAGAGGCCGTATCCGGTAACTTAAAAGAATGGTTAAATGAAACCAGTGAATTAGGGTGTGGAGATGATATCACCGCTCTTTTCGCCTATTATACAGAGTAAGGTGTTGAAGAATAAAACATTCCGTGGAAAGGAGGCAGCAGTGTATTGATAGAGAAAATGGAAGCCCGTATAGCATTGTGCAAGTGCAAAGAGGGAAGAAGAGCATATGGAGTCCGCTTTGAAAAGACGGGAAAGGGTTGGAAATACACATGGGCATTTCCGGTAAAAGAAGCGGCTGCAAAGCGGGAAGGTTATGATGAAACACAGATTGTCGGAAATATTGAACCGGATAACAATTATCCGGGGTGCCCTTTTTGCGGAACAAGGGGGTTTGTAATCTGCGGCTGCGGGAAGTTAAATTGCTATAACGGTAATAACTCGAACTTCGTATGCAATTGGTGCGGTGAATCGGGTATATTATCTGAAGGCTATGATGGTTCCGGATTTGGTTCGGCCGGTGATATATAGTGGTTGCGGAAATATAGCCGCTTTCTATATTTTTTCGCCGGGCATATATGCCCGATTCATGCCTTATGGTTATCTGCCATGCGGAGATACTTTTTTGGGGTTAGTTATGCTTTAATGCTTAAAGCATAACCCGGAAAGAGTATTTCCGCTTTTTGATTTTTCAGTTGTAACACATTGCTCAGGCGGGTGCTCCTGACAAGGATTCTTTCTTCTGTTATAAGTATAAGCAAGGGATGAGTGATAAAAAATACCGTTCATCCCATCAATTTTGAATCTGTTCTCCTGCATAACTTAGCAAATTCTTTTCCTCTGCTGTAATACACCTTACTTTCCACTCGGCATTATTCTTCTCATTTTGTGCCGGTGGCTGCGCTAATGGCGTTGGTTCACACACAACAGTATTTAAATTCCCTTCATCGAATGTAACTGCCGTTTCCCTGCTTTCATTTCGAATTGTATTTTCTCTTCCTGCTACTTTCCATGTTTCTTCTTCGTTTGCGTAAACACTTTGGGTATTTAAGAAAGCGGCACTCACACTCAAAAGCAGCGAAAAAACTAACAAAATTCCCAGTTTCCTTTTCATACTAACGCATCTCCTTTCATTCAATACGACTACATAAGTTTTTCTTTAAATCTCCGATTCCAATCTATTGCGTCTTGTCCACCTCCCTCAAAAGCCATACACTTTCTTCGTCCACACTTCTGTTATTTGGATTGTTTACATCAAAAAAATCCGGAATACTCCCAACACCCAACACTGCCGCTAATAGAAAAACTATACATATCCCTGATAGTTTTTTAGAATTATAGCCTGCATCTTTGTTATATCTTCTTATGTATTCTATGCGTTCTCCTATTTTACCGCCTGCATAACCAAGTTCTGCTATCCCTTTCCCCGGCATATAGGCAATCTCAATCAATGCTTCCGCATATCGCATACGATATTTCTTTGATTTTTCTTTTAACGCAATCTCGTCACATACAATTTCCGTATCGCTTACAAACATATGATATGCAATCCACATAAGGGGCTGTATCCAACAAAACACGACCATTGCATAGAAAACCTGATTGCTCCAATGATCTTTTCTTGAAATATGTACTTTTTCATGTAAAACAACTGCTCCGTAATACTTTTTCTTCACTGACTCCGGTAAATATATTCTGGGATGAATCAAGCCTATAGAAAATGGTACGCTGATTCGCTCAGACACAAAGATATTTTTATAAATCTGCCTGCTTTTGTCTAAACATTTTTTCATCTTATAAACACACAGCAGGTTATGTAACAGTATTATAACGATTCCACCACCCCAAATAAACACTACCAACGGCAGCCATTTTCCCTGAATCATTACCACAGATTTAGCGCCTTCTTTTTTCCAAACCGTTTCATTAATAATCCGCTTCATTAATGGCAAGCCAAAGAAGAATATCGGTAATGCTCTCCAAAATGAATAAATTATTTTTCTCGGCAGTTTTTTTAACATACATCTAAGCAGCATAATTAATAACACGATTAACATCATTTCGATGTTATGGTTTATCAATAACAAAGCGGCTCTCTCCAAGATTTTATGCTATCTCCTTTCATGCTTCTTTATCCGATGTTATTTCTAATCTAGCGGTCCTTTAACGACTCTACTACTTTGAGAAGTTCTTCCTTCTCTTTTTTTGTTAATCCTTGTTTCCCCGTAAATGCTAATACAAATTGGGGCAAAGAACCGCCAAATTCACCGGTTACAAACTCTCTGCTTATTTTTGATTGAAATTCCTCTTTCGTAAGCAATGGTGTTACAACACATTTCTTATTTTGAAACAGCCCACGTGCGCACAGTTTGCTTAAAACCGTATACATCGTTGACTTTTTCCACCCAAACTCTTTCTCACATATTTCTGCTAATTCACCGCTTCTTACAGGCCCCAATTCCCATATCATTTCCGCAAAGCGCATCTCTTTTTCTCCGATTCCGTAATGCGACATGTTCCCGCTCCTTTGGTCTATATTTTATCGAATTTTATTCTACTATATATAGACCTTTTTGTCAACCATTTTTTTACTTATCGAGTTTTCACCTTTTTCAGTCACCTTAAGGAATTCCGCAGATTGCACGCTGTCTTATTTTTGCATTTCTCCGAAGGAGCGTGTTCCCGCGAATAATTCGTTTTTATTCTCATATAAATGAAAAAAGGACAAACAGGGGGTTGATTGTTTGGATGATGCCGGGTTGAAATTCAGGTTTCACAATCCAAACACGGAAGAAGAAACGGAAAAGTACATACTTAAAGTATTTATTGACGCCAACGGCTCAAAAGTTGAAAGGGCCGTGAATGAGGCAAAAAGGCGTGCCGCGGCGGAAGCGGAGGTATTGTCATGAAGATTGCCGCGTATTGCCGGGTGTCAACCGACAAAGAAGACCAGCTCAACAGTCTTGAAGCGCAGAAGGAATTTTTTGCAGAATACACGCAGCACACGGGGGACAAGCTTGTGCGCCTTTACGCCGACGAGGGTATTTCCGGTACAAAAATTAAAAACCGCAGGGAGTTTTTGAAGATGATGGCGGACGCGGAGCGCGGGCTGTTCAATATGGTTGTCGTAAAGGATATTTCGCGCTTTGCGCGCAATACGGTGGATTTGCTTCAGAATATCCGTAAATTGAAATCGCTGGGGATTGAGGTGCAGTTTTTGACCGCGAATATGGTGAACATGGGAAACAGCGAGTTTGTTTTGACGGTTTTCGGCGCGCTTGCGCAGGAAGAGAGTTACAACACTTCAAAGCGCGTCAAGTTCGGCAAGAAGATAAACGCCGAAAAGGGACGTGTGCCGAACTTTGTTTACGGCTATGACAAAACACCGGGAGATTATTTTAATCTCACAATAAACGAAGAAGAGGCCGCCGCCGTCCGGCAGATTTACAAATGGTACACCGGGGAGGGGTGCGGCGCTTCCAGAATCGCAAATATGCTGAATGAGCGAAAGTTCAAAACAAAGCGCGGGTGTAAGTGGAGCCAGAACGCGGTCTGCCGTATTCTCACAAACGAGCTTTACACCGGCAGGGTGATAAACGGCAAGCAGGAAGTTGCCGATTTTCTTACGGGCCAGAGGACGGAAAAGGAAGCCGGAGAGTGGATTGTCGTAGACAATTCCGCGTTGAAAATCATTGAACCCGAAGTTTTTGAGGAAGCACAGAGAATCCTTAAAAGCCGCGGACAGGCGTTTAAATGCACGGGAGAGCGCCAGAGCAGTAAATATCTGTTTTCAACGCTGATAAAGTGTAAAGAATGCGGCTGGTCGTTCCGCAGGACGGTCAGGACTTATAAGAATACCTATGTCAGATGGGTCTGTTCGGGACATAACGGGCGCGGTGCAGAAAACTGTCCGAATGCACTCACAGTCGATGAGGACGAGCTGATAACCGCGCTTGCGGACTATTTTGCGGAACTGCTCAGAGAAAAAAAGAATGTTATACGCCGGGTTGTCTCGGAGTTTGAGCGGCTTTACAGGGCAAAGGACGAGAACTTAAACATTGAAAAAGAACTGAATGCGCGGCTGGAACGTATGAAAAGGTCGCGGCAGAAGTATATGGATATGTACACGGACGACCTCATCACCCGCGGGGAACTGAACGAGAAAATAGGGGGAGTCCGCGGGGAAATCGAGCGCCTGGAAAACGAGTTAAAGATGGTTTCATGTCATCTTATGCGGAGCGGGCAGCTTGAAGAAATCCTGAACAACACGTTCAGGGAAATCGGGGATATTACGGATGTCGGGAACATGACAAACGCACAGATTAAGCGGATTATACAAAAAATCGAGGTCGATAAGGACGGAAATGTTGATATTTACCTGCGGCTGTTCGGGGATTTAACTTGAGTTTCCGCATTTTGTATACTTTATTTATTCCGTAGATTGAATGCTCTCTTATTTTTGCATGCGCAACGCTGCACCGGACTTCCTCTAAGAACCGTTA
>JAFLSZ010000101.1 GCA_022510665.1 Lachnospiraceae bacterium | reverse complement strand
GACGCATCATGGAGCTGGATTTCCAGCTGACAGAAGATAAAAAGGCACTTGACCAGCTTGAATTGGCAAAGAATGGAATGAGCTGGTATTCAGGCGGAGTAAACGGGCTGATGGAACCGCTGTTTGATATGATTTCGGCAATCGTCACACTTGCCGGAGTGTCTGTGATCATTCTGACAAAAGCACCGATCGTTCTGATCATCGTAACGGTCATCGTGATTGCGACCACCTATGTGAACTCTAAGTTGAACAAAATAGAACTGAAAGGGTATAAGAAGCTTTCAGCAATTAACCGTGCCTTTGGATACCTGGGATGGGAACTTGCCGACTTCCGCTATGGAAAGGATATCAGACTGTATGAAGCCAAAGACATGATGATAGGAAAATGGAGCGTATTTACCGAGGAATGGAACAGACAGAACACCGGTATTGCGAACAGGCAGCTGCCTCTGCAGATGGGCAGCGTACTGATTAATGTCCTGAATGATGTAGCCGTGTACTTTTATCTGGGATTTCTTGCAATCATCGGAAGGATAAGTGTCGCCTCATGCATCCAGATGATAACCTCCGCAAGCACGATGTCAGGGGCAATGAACAGAATCACATACTGTTATCTTGACATGAGAAAACGGGCAAATTACGCCAATGAATTTGTGAAATTTATGAATTACCCTGCGGCTATGCCCAAAGGAATGAAGCATGTAAAGCATGGAAAACATGTCTTTGAATTCAGAGATGTGTCGTTTGCCTATCCGGGATCGGAAAATGAGGTCCTTAAGAATGTCAACCTCACCATAAAAGAAGGGGAGCATCTTGCAGTAGTCGGACTCAACGGAGCAGGCAAGACCACAATGATAAAATTGCTTTGCCGGCTGTATGATCCCACCGGTGGTGAAATCCTGATGGACGGAGTGAACATAAAGGAATACGATCATGAGGAATATATGAAGGTTTTTGCGCCGGTATTTCAGGATTTCAGGCTGTTTGCCTTTTCGGTAAAGGAGAATCTGCTTCTGAAGGATTCGTTTACTCCTGAGGAAGACAGAAATGTAAAAGAGACGCTGGAGAAAGTCGGTATTGATAAAAAAGTTGAGACCTTTGCTGATGGAGTCAATACAGTTTTGTTCAAACAGTTTGACGGGCAGGGAATTGAGCCATCCGGAGGAGAACAGCAGAAGCTGGCCATTGCGCGGGCACTGATCAAGAACGCACCTGTTGTAGTGCTGGACGAGCCGACGGCTGCTCTTGATCCATTGGCCGAATATGAAATTTATAAGCAATTTGAGCAGCTTGTATCCGGCAAGACTGCCATTTACATCTCGCACCGGCTTTCAAGCTGCCAGTTCTGCGACCGTATAGCCGTGTTCGACGGAGGCTGTGTCAAGGAGTATGGAACTCATGCGGAACTGGTTGGCAAAAAGGAAGGGATATATGCAAAAATGTTTGCTGCTCAGGCCAGGTATTATGTTTCGTAGGAGCTTGATTCCGTTCGATTAAAGGTAGGGGCGCTCATAGAGAATCCGGGATTATATCTGAATCTGTCCGCTTATGAAAGGAGGAATAAGTAATGCGTTTATCGTTTAACTTGGAATATTCCGGCAACTGTAATAGCGTATTGGATTTTTACGCATCTGTTTTTAATAATGCGTCTGTAAATGTCAAAACTTTTAAAGAAATGGATATGGCGGAGGTTTTGGGCATAACCGGTCCGAGGCTTGATATGGTGTGGCAGTCGGAATTGTGTATCCCTTATGAAGACGGTGTATTATGTATGGAAATGTCCGATTCATTAATGGCTGCCATGCAGAAGGGACTGGATTTTAACGGTTTGTATTATAATCCGGTGATATGTATAGCGCATGACGATGAAAATTATATCCGCGATTTGTTAAAAAAATTATACAAAAAGGAAGGCCGTTTTGAAAGGCTACAAAACGGAAATGATACGGACCCTTACGGAATCCGGTGGGAGTATCAAAAAAGCCGCCGCCGCGGAATGTTCTATTGTTTAACATTTGACGGGTTCTGCGGCGATGTGATTTCGTTTTACGAAAATGTCTTTCAGATAAAGGCAGCGGAAATTATAAAATACGGTGATTCGCCCTATAAAGATAAAATACCTGCTGCGGGCGCCGATAAGATATACGGCGCGCTCCTGCAATTTAAGCACGGTAACCGCACCTGCGCGTTAAAATTAAGAGATAGTTATGATTCCGCGATGGACGGAATAAACAGATATGACCCGAATGCCCTGTTATTCTATCAAAAGTTCTATAATCCGGTATTTACACTGCGGGAGAACGATACGGTTTATCTGTCGGAATCATTTAAAAGACTGATGAACGGTGCAAAATTAAACAGAGAGATGACGCCCGACGGAAAAGGCTCCGTTTACGGAAGTTTAATAGATAAGTACGGTATTTGCTGGAATTTCTATTCTGTTACCGAAGATATCTCATGTTAAGAGAGTAGAAAAAGGAGTTATGGGTATGGACAAAATGAAAAAAACAAAAAAGCAAAGAAAAGAAAAACCGAAATTTGGGGTGGGCTCCTGTGTCGGTTTTATGGTAAAACTGGCGGCAAAATATGAACCGATGATTCTTTGGGGCGGTTTGATTACGACGTTTCTTGCGGTTGTGCAGAATCTTGTATGGCTGTTCATTTCCCCGATGGTCCTGCGTTCTGTCGAACGGAAAGTTTCGGCCGGGGAGCTGGTCGGGACGATTGTTCTGATGATTGTTATTCTTATTGTCACCGGCTGTGTGACAACCTATATCAGCGGGATAGACCGGTATTGCAAAATCGGTCTCCGAGGGGTCGTTCTGGCAATGTTAAACGACAAAGGCGCCACTACCTCTTACTGCAACCTTGAAAACGGAGAATTTAAGCAGCTCCAGGATAAAGCCAGACGATGTGTAAATGATAATTCCGCCGCGTCCGAATCCGTTTGGGGAGTTTTGTTCGGACTGCTTAAAAATATTGCCGGATTTGTTATCTATGTGCTGCTCCTCACGAACGTAGAACCGTTCCTCCTTTTTATCATGCTGCTGACGACCATCCCCGGATATTTCATCAACAAATATATCGGCGAATGGGGATGGCGTCACCGTGATGAAAAAAACGATATCGACCGTGCTTTAAATTGTGTCGTATCGGAAGGAGGAGAACCGGGCGCAGCGAAAGATATCCGGATTTTCGGAATGCGTACGTGGCTGGATTCCATGTATGTCTCGGCAATGCGTACGTTACAGGCATTCCACACGCGTGCGGAAAGTGTTTACCTCTGGAGCAACATCGTTGACCTTGTCCTTACCTTTCTTCGGAACGGAATCGCTTATTTTTATCTTATCCGAACGGTACTTAACGGCGGCATGGCGGCATCGGAATTTCTGTTGTATTTTTCGGCGGTCGGAGGTTTTGCCGGATGGGTATGGGGCATTCTTTCCGACTTTGCGGGACTGCACAATAAATCACTTGATCTTTCAAACGCCCTTGAGTATATCAGATATCCGGAACCGTATAAGTTCGAAGACGGCAAGCCGGTTCCGTGTGAGAACAATCGTCCGGCGGAAATTCGTCTGGAAAACGTATCGTTTTCTTATCCCGGTGCGGACGGGTTTGCATTAAAAAACATCAACCTGACGCTGCGTCCGGGCGAGCGGCTTGCCGTCGTCGGACTGAACGGAGCGGGTAAAACAACGCTTGTAAAGTTGATTTCCGGTCTTTATGATCCTACAAAAGGACGTGTTACATGGGACGGCATCGACATCCGCACGCTGAACCGCCGCGACTACTACACGAAGTTTTCCGCCATTTTTCAGGATTTGACCGTTATACCCGGCAGTCTTGCGGTCAACGTGGCAGCGTCCGAGACGGAGATTGACATGGACAAAGTACGCCGCTGTGTTTTACAGGCCGACCTGACGGAAAAGTTTGAATCCCTTCCGGACGGATATGAAACTCCTTTGAATCGCACGATTTATGAAAATGCGGTTGAACTCTCCGGAGGAGAGTGCCAGCGGCTGATACTGGCACGCGCCTTATATAAAGACGCGCCCGTTCTTCTGCTTGATGAGCCGACTTCGGCGCTCGACCCTATCGCGGAGTCCCAAATTTATCAGAAATATAATGAAATGACGGACGGAAAAAGTGCGGTGTACATATCCCACCGACTGGCATCCACGAGGTTTTGCGACCGCATCATCCTCATTGAAAACAATACTATTACCGAAGAAGGCACACATGCGGAACTGCTCGCGAAAAACGGACGTTATGCCGAGCTGTTTGAGGTGCAGAGCCGCTACTACCGGGATGAAGCAGAGGAGGCATAAGTTATGAAAAAGAAAGACGAAAACCGAATGTCCCTAAAGAACGTCCTTTCCGTGACGGCACGCGCGTTTCAACTGTTATACCGTCTTAATCCGGGAATCATGATTTCCGGCGTCTTGTCTGCAATCTGGGGAGCGCTGACTCCTTATATCGGAATCTCCCTGTCCGCGCAGATTATTGATGAGCTTTCCGGCGGACGTGACCCTGTTCGTCTGCGGAATCTGGTTATGTGGGCGCTCGGCCTTGCGGCAGTCATCTCTTTGGTTGGCGCGGTTCTTAACCGCTGGAATAACGTAGAACAGGAAAAAATGTGGATTGTCTACCGGCATATGTTTGTGGAAAAGCAGCTTGACATGGACTTTGTCCGTGTTGATGATCCGGAAACACACAAGTTATACAGTACCATTCAGCAAAACCAAAAAAGCAGCGGTTGGGGAATTATGAGGATTTTATGGAACCTCAACGGTATCATTGCGCCTGTTTTTTCTATCTTAGGCGGTATTGCACTGACGGTATCCCTGTTTACCAAACGCGTACCCGAGAGCGCGGGCAGGTGGACGATTCTTGATAATCCGCTGTTCCTCGTACTTATTGTTGCGGTAATGGCTGCCGTTCCGTGTGTATCTTCCCTTATCGGAAATAAAGCGGAAAGTTACCACGCGAAAGCCTTGGGAGACCATAATCTGGCCAACCGTCTGTTTGGGTGGTTCGGTTTTATGGGATACCGGAAAGAAGCGGCGGCAAATATGCGGATGTACCGGATTGATAAAATCTGTATGAGCCACAATCTCGACAAAGAGAAGTTGTTTGCTTCGCGGGGGTATTTTGCCAATCTCGCCCGCGGGAAAGGCGGACTTCTCAACATGGCGTCCGGTGCTGTTTCCCATGTATTCACGTTCCTTATTTACCTTTATGTCTGCCTGAAAGCATGGACAGGTGCGTTCGGTATCGGAGCTATCACACAGTATATAGGCGCGGTATCCAATATTGCCGGAAGTTTGGGACGGTTTTTAGCTATCTGGGGCGACGTCCGCAACAATGCGCCTTTCCTTCAGCTTGTTTTCGATTACCTTGACCTTCCGAACGATATGTATCAGGGGTCTCTGACAACCGAAAAACGTGCCGACCGCGACTATGAAATTGAATTTCGCGGCGTTTCGTTCAAATATCCGGGAAGTGAAACCTATGCCTTAAAAAATGTCTCCATGAAATTCCGCGTCGGAGAACGGCTTGCCGTTGTCGGGCGGAACGGCTCAGGGAAAACGACGTTTATCAAGCTCCTTTGCCGTCTTTATGACCCGACGGAAGGACAGATTCTGTTAAACGGTATCGACATCCGCAAGTACGATTACCGTCAGTATATGGATGTTTTTTCGGTAGTCTTTCAGGATTTCTGGCTGCTTCCGTACACAATCGGACAAAATGTTGCGTCGGCGGAACACTATGACGAGAAAAGGGTAGAGGAGTGCCTTAAAAAGGCCGGCTTTGGGGAGCGTCTTGCGGAGATGGAAGACGGTCTGGAAACGTATTTGTATAAATACCGGAAAGATAACGGAGTCGATATTTCCGGCGGAGAAGCGCAGAAAATCGCTCTTGCCCGTGCCCTGTACAAAAATTCGCCGTTCATTGTCCTTGATGAACCCACGGCGGCGCTTGACCCCATCGCGGAAGCCGAAATCTATGCGAAATTTAATGAAATTGTCGGCGACTGCACGGCAATTTACATCAGCCACCGTCTGTCAAGCTGCCGTTTCTGTGACGAAATCGCAGTGTTCGAAAACGGTACGGTCGTACAGATGGACAGTCATAACCGTCTGATTGAAGCGGACGGACCGTACCGCGAATTGTGGTACGCACAGGCGCAGTATTATACGGAAAAGGAATGTAACGGGTAGAAGGGGAGAGAACCCTGCCGCGGCAGGCCGAGGGGCGGATTATTCCGCTTCCTCGACTTCCTCCGGCTCATAATCGGGGTCGACTTTTATGTGAACTTTATCGATACGGTTTTTATCCACTTTAGATACCGTATAGGTGACGCCGCCGTCGGTCAGGGATTCACCCTCTGACGGCAGGTGGTCGAGCAGGTAGATAACGTGGCCGGCAATGGAATCGTAATCATCGGAAGTCAGGGAAAGTCCCAGTGCTTCATTGACTTCTTCCAGTTTTGCCGAACCGTCGGCAAGGTATTCGTTTTCGCCGATGGCCGTTACCACATCTTCTTCGTCTTCGTCGTATTCGTCGCGGATTTCACCGATAATTTCTTCAATCAGGTCTTCAAGGGTAATAAGACCCGCGGTAGCGCCGTACTCGTCCAATACGATGGCAAGAGAAATAGACTCTTTACGCATTTCCCGCAGCAGTTCCGAAGTTTTTTTGTATTCGTAAGTGAAGTAAGGCTCGCGCAGATAGTCTGCAAGGCGGAAATCTTCTTTGTTTCCGCGGTAAAAGAAAATGTCTTTCAGGTTTACGATACCGATTACATTGTCGCTGGTTTCATGGTAAACAGGAAGACGGGTATACATATTTGCCTCAAATGCCTCCACCAGACGGTCGTAGTCAAAGGTGTCCTCGGCGAAGTCCATGTCGATGCGCGGCACCATAATGTCACGGGCAAGGGAATCCCCGAAGTCTACCACGTTGTTAATCATTTCGCGTTCTTCGCTTTCGATTACGCCTTCTTCATGGCTTACGTCAACGATTGTCAGAAGTTCGTTTTCCGTAATCGCAGCCGCTTTTTTGGAAGGGTTGATACGAAACAATAACAGCAGGCCGAGAGATATTTTATTTACTAAAAAGATAATCGGAGTCAGAATTTTTGTGACGAAAAGAACAACCGGCGCATAGATTAAAGACAGTTTTTCGTTGTAAATCGTAGCCAGTGTCTTTGGGGTGATTTCACCAAAAATTAATATAAGAAGTGTCAGAATACCGGTTGCGATTCCCGTACCGTACCCGGCGCCGAAATACCGGATTGCCAGAGTGGT
This sequence comes from Lachnospiraceae bacterium, assembly GCA_022510665.1. Classification (GTDB taxonomy): domain Bacteria; phylum Bacillota; class Clostridia; order Lachnospirales; family Lachnospiraceae; genus SIG307. The sequence goes on along the minus strand of JAFLSZ010000101.1, from coordinate 769 downwards.
GGTAAGAGAGGATGCCGACAAGTTGACAAGGTTATTGCCGATTAGTATTGCGCTAATCATTTTGGAAGGTTCTTCAATCAGTTTCGCAACGGTCTTTGCACTGCGCCTGCCTTCCTCCGCAAGGCTCCGGATACGGATTTTGTTTACGGTAGTAAGGGCAGTTTCCGCAGAAGAAAACATTGCCGAAAGAAGCAGTAGAACTAATAGCACGATTATCTGTGCCGTGGGGTCCAAAAAAATCATCTCCTTTTTTATGTATAGTATTTTCATAATAGCATGATTCGGAGAAAGTGTCAATAGGCGGGAAACCTTGAGTTTTCGTATTTTATATATCATTGACAATCAATTAAAATTTGTCTATAATAAAGTAGGAATTTAGTTTAGACGGATATTCTTGCTGAGATTGCTTATACTCTATATAGAAGGGAGAGAATGTTATGGCATACATTAAACGAGCCGCAGAAAATACGGTTCTTCGGGTTTCTGAAATGTTCCCGGTGCTGTTGGTGACCGGTCCCCGGCAGGTCGGAAAAACGACTCTGCTGCAAAGATTGGCGGAAATGCAGAGAAGTACAGGCGTTGAACGAAAGTATGTAACTTTGGATGCTCCCGATGTAAGATATCTGGCAAAAAATGATCCGGCATTATTTCTACAGAGGTATTCCCCACCGGTACTGATCGACGAAATTCAGTATGCAACGGAGCTATTGCCCTACATCAAAATGAGTGTGGATCGCTCTAAAAGAAAAGGCGATTTCTGGATTACGGG
>JAFLSZ010000100.1:3766-8696 GCA_022510665.1 Lachnospiraceae bacterium | reverse complement strand
AATACAAAAATCAGATAGCGTGCAATCTGCGGAACTTTTTAAAGCAGCTAAAAAATGCGGAAACGCAAGGAAAGAAAACATCTTTGCAAAGAAAACGCTTTGTGCTATACTGAATATAGGTGTAAGTTGCCGCTCTCCGGAACTGCTCCGGGGAGCGGCATTTCCTATGATATAAAAACATGAAAAGGAAATTTTTATTTTAAAGGGGACAGACAAATGGAAGAAAATGAAAAGAAAAAAGGTACAGGAAAGCGTGTATTATTTATTTTTGCGGTACTTTTAAGCTTTCTTTTTGTGCCGTTATTGTTTATTTCCGTTCCGGTCGGCGGAGCGATTACGGCGGTATCCGACATGGTTTCTATGGAAAGCATAGAGAAAGAGCTAAAAGAGTCGGAGGTTTCGGAAAAGTTCTACGACCTTATGATGGAGGAGATGAAGGAAGTTGATCGCGAAGATATTAAGGATATGACGTTTGAAAAACTTGAAACTATTTTTCGTGACAGTTTCGCCGTAGAAGATATGGAAAAGGTTTTTCTTGTCTTTTTAAATTCGGCGTATTACGGTACGGAAGAAAAGGTTGATTTTTCCGGAATTGAAAAAAAGTTTAAGAAAAATTTTGAAACGTTGTATACGGATGCGTTTGATGATTTATACTCTGTCTGGAGGAACGGGACGAAGTCGGAGTATTTTTCGGAGGAGTTCTGCCGGTCTTTCTGTGAACAGGCTGAAAAGGAAATAATGGATGAATATCCGGATTACGGTGCCATTCGCTTTGACGAGCTGGAAGAAAAGTACGATGCGCAGAACGGAAAAGGTGCTTTTGCAAAGCTTTTGGATGAAAGAACAGAAAATATACGGCAGGAATGGCTTGATGAGATAGCCGAAGATGTGAACAGCCAGATAGAGGATTTTGTTGCGGCGGCGGAGGAGACGATTCAAGAAGCGGCGTATGAAGCGGCACGCAACCCGGAGACACGGGAAGCATTTGATACTTTGAGAAAGATCGGCGATAACAGAAATCGTATCCGGGGAGTTGTGTATGCGGTTATCTTAGGAATGGTGCTTATTTTGGTTTTGCTTTACTGGCTTGAAATACCGGGTTTTATTGTCTGTTCGGTACCGCTTCTTTTGGGTGGGACTGTATGCATGATACTCGGGAGTATCATGAAAAACGGATTTATGTCGTATATAAGTGAGGCAATTTTTTCCGAACTTTCCGAGCCGAAGGAGTATGAAGATTTGCTTCGTGCCTTAATCGACGGAATAATATCACCGCTTTTTAAAGGGATTTCGGATTTTGGCATGACGGCGGTGATTCTTGGCATCATATTAATCGGATGTGCTGTTTTGCGCGGCATATTAAAGCAGAATAAAAAAGAAGCGGAACAACAGCTCTATTCGTAAAGAAACGGTACGGTACGTTTTCGGTAAAGGAAGGAAAAGCAAATGGACAAAGGAACGACATATACATATCAGGGCTTCACTTTTAAATCCGAGGCAGAGTTAAAAGAGGCGAAAAAGGAAGCGGAAGTAGTGGCTTATATCCGTTCCAAAGCGGATCTGTCAAATGTAAAAACGATTGTGACGCTGTATAACAGACTTATAGAAAAGAAAACACTGGGGACGGTACTGGGTATTTCTTTTTTACAGGAGTTAAGGTCGCGTGCCCTTGATTCCGGAGTGGTGGCGGAAAGCAGTCTTCATCCACTGCCGGAGCCTGTAAAAATAGCGAAAGAGCCTGAAAAAAAGGGAAGTTCCAAAGAACGCAAAATGATGGAACTTTACAGGGACCGTTCCAAAAAGCTGACCTTTACGGTTGCGGTGTTATGTATTGTGATTGTGATTCTGATTGTAATCCGCCTGTTTGGTACGGCGTCTCCGTTCACCGATTACGAACGGAAAGTGTTGGATGAGTATGGGGGCTGGAAAGATAAGCTGTCGGAGAAAGAAGAACAGCTTCATTCGTGGGAGCAGGAGCTTCTGGATAAGGAGAAAGCCCTTTCGGAGTGGGAACGAAGCCTCAGAGAGCGCGAAGAAGCGCTGCAATAGGGCCGGAATTCACAATTCGATGCGCATTCGGACACAATAGTTACATATTTTTGTGTTAGGATGACAACAGAGGCTGTATGGCAGGAGGTAGGTTTTATGGAGCGTACAAAAATACTGGTAGTAGACGATGAAAGCCGTATGCGGAAACTGGTCCATGATTTTCTTGCGAAAAAAAATTACGAGGTGCTTGAAGCGGAAAACGGAGAAGAGGCAGTGGATTTGTTTTTCGAGCAAAAGGATATCGCGCTGCTTATTTTGGACGTTATGATGCCGAAAATGGACGGATGGCAGGTGTGCAGAGAAATCCGCCAGTATTCGACCGTGCCGATTATTATGCTGACGGCAAAGAGTGACGAGCGGGACGAACTGCTGGGGTTTGAACTGGGCGTAGACGAGTACATTTCCAAACCGTTCAGTCCGAAAATTCTGGTGGCGAGAGTGGAAGCAATTCTGCGCAGAGCAGGAAATGCTGCGGCGGAAGTGACGGAGCTTGGCGGAATTGTGCTGGATAAGTCGGCGCATCAGGTTTTCATTGACGGCGCGCCGATAGATCTGAGTGTAAAAGAGTTTGAGCTTCTTGCCTATTTTATTGACAATAAGGGCGTGGCGCTGTCAAGAGAGCGTATTTTAAATAATGTCTGGAATTATGACTATTTCGGCGATGCCAGAACGATTGATACCCATGTCAAGAAGTTACGCAGTAAAATGGGGGAAAAGGGCGATTATATAAAAACAATCTGGGGAATGGGATACAAATTCGAGGTGTAGCGTATGAAACACGGGAAACATTCCGTAAGAGTGAAAATGATAGCGCTGACGTTTGCCGCTATTTTTGGCACGGTGGCGCTTTGTTTAGTATTGAATGAGACTTTTCTTGTAAGGTATTATGAATTAAGCAAGCAGAAAACGCTTGGGAATGTATATGAACAAGTCAGCTTTCTGATAGCGGAGGAAGAAAAAAAAGCAGATGCCGCAAAGGATTCCGGCACCGCAGACAATACGGAAAGCCCGGACGATTTGGGAAAGTCGGAAGGTTCGTCCGATTCTTCCGGCAGAACCGAAGGGATTTCGGAAGAACTTCGTCTGGAGCTGGACATCCTGTGCTCAAAGTCCAATATTACGACAGTGATTATTAATGATATCCTTTCCGATGCTCCGCGTCCGAGTGTAATCGTAAGCTACTTTTTCGGCATCGGAGGAAAGGACGACCAGAGCGAAGCCGTGATAAGGGATTTGCTGGGAGATTATTTTTTTCCGGGTTACGGTGAGGGAGTAAAGGAAAAGCAGCTGGAGCTGGAGACAGAGAAGTACAGTATTTTTTCTCTGTATGATGCGAGAATGAAGTCGCAGTATATCGAGCTTGTCGGCTCGTTGGACGACGGCAGCATTGTACTGATGCGTTCCAATGTGGAAAGCATGAGAGAGAGTGTTAAGGTAGCCAATAAATTTTTAGTATACGTCGGCATCGGAAGTGCGGTGATTATTTCTGTCATTATGTTTTTTGTGAGCCGCCGCTTTACCGACCCGATTTTACGGCTTGCGGACATCGCGAAGCATATGTCGGAACTGAACTTTGATATAAAGTATAAGGTGCGGAGCATGGATGAAATCGGGGAGTTGGGGAACAGTATCAATGTGCTTGCCGAAAAGTTGAAACAGACAATCTCGGAATTGAAGAGCGCCAATAACGAACTGCAGATGGATATTGAACGCAAGACGCAGGCGGACGAGATGCGGAAAGAGTTTTTATCCAATGTAACACATGAGTTAAAGACGCCGATTGCCTTGATTCAGGGGTATGCGGAAGGGTTAAAAGATAATATTAATGAGAGTGCCGAAGACAGGGAGTTTTACTGTGACGTCATTATCGACGAGGCGGGAAAAATGAACACGATGGTAAAGAAACTGCTCACATTAAATCATCTGGAGTTTGGGACGGCGCCGGTGGAGTTTGGCCGGTTTAATCTTACCGAAGTGGTTCGGGCGGTGTTGAATTCCACGGAAATTCTTGCAAAGCAGAAGGGTGTTACCGTCCATTTTGAACAGACCGAACCGGTATATGTCTGGGCGGACGAGTATATGATAGAGGAAGTGCTGACAAATTATATCAGCAACGCTTTTCACCATGTGGCGGGCGCCAACATTATTGAAGTAAAAATGATTCCGCAGGGGCAGCATATCCGGGTAGCGGTATTTAATACCGGCAGTCCGATTCCTGAGGAAGAATTAGAGAAAGTCTGGATTAAGTTTTATAAAGTGGATAAGGCAAGAACCAGAGAGTACGGCGGAAGCGGCATAGGGCTGTCTATTGTAAAGGCGGTTATGGAGGCGCACAATCAGGCATACGGAGTGAAGAATCATTCTTCCGGTGTAGAATTTTGGTTTGAATTAGATAATACCGTCGAAATGTAAAAATAATTTATTTTGCTATTGCTTTTTTGAAAATAACATGCTATAATGAAAAAGCTGTTTTAAGTTATGAGATAAAGAGGTGAAAGACATGAAAGAAGCAATCCAGCCGAAATACTATCAGGCAAAGGTAACCTGCAACTGCGGAAATGAGTTCGTAACAGGCTCTACGAAAGAGGAAATCCATGTGGAAGTTTGTTCCAAGTGCCATTCTTTCTATACCGGTCAGCAGAAGGCAGTTGCTGCGCGCGGTGCTATTGATAAGTTCAACCGTAGATATGGTTTAAGCCAGAACTAAAAACATAAAAGAACGAAAATCAGGTTGAGGTTGTGATAATCTCAACCTATTTTTTCCGTGTAGGCAAAGTGAGCATGGGTTTCGGCAGCGGAAGCTTGCTTCCGGCTGCCAAAATCCATGCGAACGCGCCCACGACCGAGTGACGAAGTCACGAGGGCCGTGGGAAGCGCGGAG
>JAFLSZ010000100.1:0-3666 GCA_022510665.1 Lachnospiraceae bacterium | reverse complement strand
GTCACGAGGGCCGTGGGAAGCGCGGAGCGCGAGCCTACACGGAAGTAAAGGAAAAAAAACGCCCACGACCGGAGGGCAGTGTAGGTGCAAAAGAGGAGAGGCAAAGATCGGAGAAGGAGGAAAACATGAAGTCATCAGGAATCGGAGGACAGGCCGTATTAGAGGGCGTTATGATGAAAAATAAAAATCGTTATGCGGTAGCTGTCAGAAAACCGGACGGCGAAATCGCGGTAGACAAGGGAGAGTGCAGCAGCATTATTGAGCGGCATAAGATTTTAGGCGTGCCGGTTGTGCGCGGTGTAGTCAATTTTGTTGAATCACTGGTATTGGGTATGAAGATGTTGACTTCCTCGGCCTCTTATTTTGACGATGTGGAAGAACAGCCGGGAAAACTTGAACTCTGGATTCAGAAAAAATTCGGTGAAAAAGCGGATAAGGTTATTATGGGCGGCACGGTTTTCTGCTCTATTGTGATGGCAATAGCCATATTTATGCTGCTCCCGCTGGCAATTGTGAGTTTTATTGATGAAGACGTTATCTCCTATGAATGGAAAACTTTATTGGAGGGACTGCTTCGTCTTGCTATTTTTTTGGGTTACATTGTGTTAATTTCATGTTTAAAAGATATTCGAAGGGTATTTATGTACCACGGTGCGGAACACAAGACCATAAATTGTATCGAACAGGGAATGGCACCGACCGTGGAGAATGTCAGAAAATGTTCCAGACAGCATAAACGCTGCGGTACAAGCTTTTTATTGTTTGTTATGTTAATCAGCGTACTGTTTTTCCTGCTTGTCCGCGTGGAAACAATCTGGCTTCGTTTTATAGTGCGTATTTTGTTTGTACCGGTAATCGCGGGTCTTTCCTATGAGTTTATCCGCTTTGCCGGTTCCAGCGATTCTAAGGTAATGAATGTATTAAGCAAACCGGGGCTTTGGCTGCAGGGTCTTACGACAAGAGAACCGGATGACGATATGATTTGTGTTGCGGTAGCTTCGGTAGAGGCTGTTTTTGACTGGCATACCTATCTGGAAGAAAATTTTGCGAAGAAGAGCCAGAAAAAGGCCGGCAGTGCAGAAAAGTCCGAAACAGGCGGGAGCGCTTCGGAGAAAGAGGTAAGCCCGAAGAAAGCGCAGGCGAAACCGGCATCAGGTGAAGCCGTATCGGAGAAAAAAGTAAATGCGAAGGAAGCACAGGTAAAGCCGGCGTCAGGAGAAAGCGCACCGAAGAAAAAGGCAAGTGTGAAGGAAGCACAGATAAAGCCGGCGTCGGGAGAAGCTGCGCCGAAAAAGGTAAATGTAAAAGAAGCACAGGCAGAGAACGTGTCAAACGAAGCCGCACCGGAGGAAGAGGTTGCATCTAAGTTTGACTGGAGCTTCCCTTCCGTAAAGAAAAACGCACCGGAAAGCACGATGCTTCCGAGAGGCAGGAGCCGGTTGTTTTTATCAGATGAGGCAGAGGAAGCAAGCAGGGCTGCATTTGGTGAAACCGCGGCAACGATACAGACGGAAGACGAAGAGGAAGAAGACGAGATATTAAAAGCGTTGGATAAGTATTTTGTATTTGAGGGTGAAAAAACGGTACGTGAACATACGGGCAAAAACGGACAATAACGGTAAAGGCAGGAAATTATGACATATTCCGAGTTGACAGACAGCGGAGTTTTGCGCCTGAAAGAAGAAGGTTTTACGGAAGCACGCACGGACGTAAGGCAGATTCTTATGTATGTAGGCGGCATGAATTTGGCGGAACTGCTTTTTGACGGGGCAAAAGAAGTACCAAAGGAGCAGGAACTGCATTTTTGGAAGCTGTTGGAGCAGCGTATGCGTCATATGCCGGTACAATATATGACCGGTGAACAGGAGTTTTGCGGATTAAAATTCCGGATAAGACCGGGGGTTTTAATTCCGAGGCCGGAGACCGAGCTTTTGGCGGAAGAAGTATTTAAGCGTTCCGCGGGAAAGCGGGTGCTGGATTTGTGTACCGGCTCCGGCTGTATCGCGGTAACGGTGTCAAAGCTTGGAGCGCCGGAGTTTACGGCGGCATCGGACGTTTCGGAGACGGCGCTGCGGACGGCAGAAGAAAATGCGGCACTGAACGGTGCGGACATCACGTTTTTTCAAGGGGATTTATTTGAAACCGTGACGGGGGAATATGATATTATTGTTTCAAATCCTCCGTATATTAAAACCGGGGTGATTAACGGCCTAATGCCCGAGGTAAAGGAGTTTGAACCACATTTGGCGTTGGACGGCGGAGAAGACGGACTTGTTTTCTACCGTAGAATCTGCAAAGAGGCAAAAAAATTTTTACGGCAGAACGGCAGGCTGATGTTTGAAATCGGGCACGATCAGGGAAGGGAAGTGTCGGACCTGTTAGAAAGCGAAAATTACCGTGAAATTGAAATAAAAAAGGATTATGCAGGGCTGGACCGTATGGTATTTGCGGTGTGGCCGGATAAAAATAAGGAGAACAAAGATGTTTGATAAGTTAGAAGACCTGTTGCAGCGTTACGAGGAACTGCAGAATGAGTTAAGTGACCCGAACGTGGTAAACGACCAGACAAGATTCCGCAAACTTATGAAAGAGCAGAATGATCTGGCGGATATCGTGACGGAATATAAGCGTTACAAGCAGACAAAGCAGGATATTGAAGACAGTCTTGCGATGCTTGATGAGGAAAATGACGAGGAAATGCGGGAATTGGCAAAGGAGGAGCTTTCCGAGGCGAAGGACCGTTTAGAGGAGTGCGAGCAGAACTTAAAGATTCTGCTGCTTCCTAAGGACCCGAACGATGACAAAAATGTAATTGTGGAAATCCGTGCGGGTGCGGGCGGCGACGAGGCGGCTTTGTTCGCGGCGGAGCTTTACCGCATGTACGCGAAGTACGCGGAGGCGTTTCGTTGGAAAATTGACCTGATGAATGTCAATGAAAACGGTATCGGCGGCTTTAAGGAAGCGGTGTTTATGATAAACGGCCAGGGTGCTTATTCCAAATTAAAATACGAAAGCGGGGTACACCGTGTACAACGTGTGCCGGTAACGGAGTCCGGCGGACGTATCCATACTTCCACCGCTACGGTAGCGATTATGCCGGAAGCGGAAGAAGTGGATGTCGAGCTGAATATGAACGACTGTAAGTTTGACGTATTCCGTGCGTCCGGCAACGGCGGACAGTGCGTTAATACGACCGACTCTGCGGTGCGCCTGACCCATATCCCGACCGGTATCGTAATTTCCTGCCAGGACGAAAAGTCGCAGTTAAAAAACCGCGATAAGGCGTTGAAGGTGCTTCGTGCAAAGCTCTACGAGCTGGAGTTGGAAAAGGCGCATGATGCCGAGGCCGAGGCAAGAAGAAGTCAGGTCGGCACGGGAGACCGTTCCGAGAAGATTCGTACCTACAACTTCCCGGACGGACGTGTTACGGACCACCGCATCAAACTGACGACACACCGTTTAAACGAAGTATTAAACGGTGATTTAACCGAAGTGGTGGACGCGCTGACGGCGGCGGATCAGGCGGCGAAACTGGCGCGGATGGCAGAGGCTTAAAGCCGGCGGCATACAAAATAATTTATGTGGATTGGGGCTGTCGCACTTAAGCGCGGCCCTTCTTACAAGCGGTTAGTATCTTCTCTATTAATGCAAGGGGAGATTCGCCGC
>JAFLSZ010000010.1 GCA_022510665.1 Lachnospiraceae bacterium | reverse complement strand
TGAAAAAGTAAAGGAAATCGGTTTGGAGATGAAAACAGAGTAGAGTGGGTTACTTCCCGAGGGCAAGATTTGGTGACACATCCGGTATGTGCTGTATAATGCAGGTAGGAGCAGAGACCATGACTGACTCTCTGCTCCTTAGTAATTAAGCGCATGTCTTACATCGGCATTTGGCGTACTAATAACCTATTTTTATGCCTATAAAAAGCATCAACAGCGTTAGGGCAAATACCGCGAGCTGGAACCACCATGTAAAGCGGAACCACTTTCCGTAAGACACTCCCGTCATGGAAAGGCCGATAAGCAGTACGGGATTGGTAGGAAGAATTACATCCGTAAATCCGTCTGCCATACAGTAGGTAAGTATTATCAAATTCGGAGAAATGCCCAGTGCGGAACAAATATCAAATAACAGGGGCATAATCAGGAAGATTTTTGCCGAAGCCGAACCTATGAATATCTGTAAAAACAAAATAAGCGCATAGATGATTAATATGCTTGAAAACGCGGAGCGGTTCTTTAATTGTTCGATTACGGCATGCAGCACCGTATCAATGATACCGCTTTCCGTCATTACAAGTTTTACGGACGATGCCAGAGCAATCATAACGATTGCCGGAAGCATAGAGAGAACGCCCTGTCCCAGCCATTTCAGCACGCTTTTTATGTCCCGTGTTATTATGTGACCGCAGAGCAGTCCTCCGATAAGAAAGGAGAGCGACAATATCGGGATGGCGTAAGAGGAGATTGTGCTTACCGCGGCCGCGGTCAAAAGTATTACAAGCTGCGTCCCGAAGAAAATGACATACGTTTTAAACACGGCTTTATCCTGTGAGGTAAAATCTTCTTTTTCGTCATTCAGCGTCCTGATTTTCGTTCTGTCTGATTCATACGTCAGGGATTTTTGCGGAGAAGCCGCGATTCTTTTGTTATGTAACAGCAAAAAGCCGCATACCATCGCATAAATCAGCACAAACAGGATAACCCGCAGGTACATTCCGTCCAGAACTTTTACATTCACGATGTTAGATGCCAGTCCCACCGAAAAAGGATTGGTGATTGCCGCGGAAAAGCCGAAGCACGCCGCCATCATACACATCCCCAGCCCCGTAAGTGTATCAAATCCTAGGGAAAGCGCGAGAATTACCACGATAGGCAGAAGAGCGACAAGTTCTTCAAACATGCCGAAAAAACTGCCAAATGCCATAAAGGTCAGAACGATAAGGCAGAGAATCAGCCTTTTCTTTGCGGCAAAACGCTTTTTTGTATATTTTATAATTGATTTTATGCCGCCCGTCTTTTCCACAATATTGAATACGCCGCTCATAATCAGCAGAAATATGCTTATCATTATCACGGTAAGCGATTCTTCGGATGCAAATACCCGCAACGGCGCCGTGATGACTCTCCACGCCGCGATGCCTTTGACTTTTCCGTATGTAAAACTGTTTATGTCTATTTTTTCGTCAATTCTAGCGTAAGAACCCTGTGGAATAAAAAAGGATAGCAGTGCGCTCGCCGTAAGAATTGCAAGAAGCATTATGAGAACGGTCAAAAATGCCTTTGTATTAATATTCGCAAATGTTTTTTCCTTTTGTGCGCTCTGCGCCGCCTGATGAGGCACGGACGGTTCTCTTTCGATGCCGAATCCTTCTTTGTCGTTGTTATTTTTTCTGTTTTGCATAAGAAATCACCCTTTGAAATAATCTTTCAGTGCAATGCTGCACAAATACCACTTTGCGCACATTCTTTTATTTTCGGGGATAAAATAATAGATTTCTTTCCCCGCATATAATTCAAAATCCTCGTTTACGCCGAATAACAGCCGGTAAACTTCGTTGCCGTTAAAATGTACCTTTACCTCTTTTCCGTCGTCCGTACCCTCGTATGTAAGCCCGCTTCTGTCCAAACGGCAGATTCCCTCACCGGCCCGCCGCAGGCACTTCTTACCGTTTATGGACGAGTGTTTTAATTCAACTTTACTCTCTAAAATATAGTTTTCATCCGCGGCAATTTCTTTTTCCAGCTGCTTATACTGGTAATCGTACCAGCCGCGTATGTCCGTAAAGGGGATTTCTCCCGCAAAATGATACCTGTCGTCAAGTACGGCTTTTGTCCCGCAGACGGTGCAGCAAAGTTTCCTGCCTGAGGAGATTCCTGCGCCCTCCGCCCCGCACATGGGACATTTGTACAGAACGCCCTCCAATCCCTCTGCCAGAGTTTTGGAGCTATATTTTAGCCCGGGACGCTCTGCAAGCCATTCGTATTCGTCGTAATACATCGACTTATTCAAAGAGGACTTAAATGTCTCAAAATCTATTCCGGAGAGTTCTTCCGCCGCATACAGCTTTGACAGCGTACATTCTACCTGCGCCCTGTGCCTTGCTCCGTTGCCCCATTTCGGCATGGCGAAATAGTTGCCGTGGATTTTTAACAGGTATAAATTTACTCCCGCTTTGTACAGAAACTTTGACGTTACACCCTGCATTCCTTCATACCTGCCTACCGTGGAAAGCCGCGCTTCGGGCATCATAAGAAGGATTTCTTTATTTTTTAATACATTCAGACAGTTTTTCGCGCTTTCATAATCTACCGTAAACATACTCTTTGGGATTGCGCCGCCTGCTTTCATTATGCTACCCATTACTTTGTCGTACATATACAGTCTTGCCGTAACGATATGTGGATAGTATTTTTTCAGGAACTTTAACGAAAACATAAAGTCGATAAACGAGCCGTGTGTGACAAGAATAATTGAAGGTTTTTCAATTTTTCCCGCAAGGTTTTTGTATTTTACCCTGAATTTGAAAAATAAATATAAATCGGTCACGGCCGAAAAAACTCTGAAAAGAAGTTTGTTCGGCTTTCTTACTTCGGTATCCGAAGTGTACGGCGTATTCTTCTTTTTAATAAATTCGTTGATTTTAGCGGTCAGTGCGTCCCTCTTTATCAGCATTACGGTCAGCACCGCCATAAGAAGTACGAAAACGATTACGGAGCAGATAAGACTGGATGTGACAGCCAGATGGCCGAGCCCCACTCCTATAAATACCGACGGCAGAGAGCCCAGTACCGTCAAAAAGGTATAGCGGGGATATTTAAGCCCCATGCTGACCGCGAAAAAACATATCATTCCGTACGGAATAGCCGGCAGTACGTACAGAATAAGTACAATGAGAGATACCGCGTGCGCCATCTTCGCGCTGCCCCAGTCAATATCTATTTTACGGGAATAGTATTCGCTCATTCGTTTGCCGAAGACTTTATAACATAAATAGATTGCCGTGTTCCCTGCGAATACGCCCGCCATGCACAACAGGATACCGTGCCACAGTCCGTAACTGACACCCGCCACAACCTGTACCGGCTCGGCAGGCAGAAACATAAGCACGACCTGCATCATCGACAGCAGGCACACGGAAACCGCGCCGCGCACGCCAAAGTTTTGCGCGTTCTCGCGTATTTCTTCCTGCGTGATACCTTCGCGGAAAAAGGCTTTAAACACCGAAAGATTTTCCCCTGATAGTAAAAAAGCAAAAATTCCGGCAAGAAAAAATACGCCGGTTATAAGCATAAAAACTTTAACTTTTGATACTTTATTCTTACTCATTGTATTCTTTTTCAAATTATAAAATAACCCCTTATATATATATAATTTATTTCCGGCCCCGAAACGCGTGTTCAAAATCCCGAAGGATACCGCACGGCGCACGGTTACATGTCATTTTCCCTCTGAAACAGAGTAACATTAACGTATAGGGATGTCAATTAAGACTCGATTAAGATTTGATTAAGATTGCTTCCCGAAACCGCAGGGTGGTCTTGTGAGTATATACTTTTTTGTCCGGCGGTTTTACGGCGTGTGCATCAAAGAGCGGTGAACAATATAAAAAGGCAGGTAATCGAAGTTACCTGCCAATCTGTTATGAATGAAAATAGGTGGGGTGACATTCCCACATCTCCAAACAAGGGCGACGGCTGCCCGTTCCGTCCTCTGATTTTCATTCATTATAGCTTATTACCTTGTAGCTTTATTATACATTATTTTTTAGAAAGTCAAGTCGTTTAAGCGTACCTTTGTTTATAAACATTTTAGGCATGGTAAGTACATGGGGGTGAGGGTGTTAAGAAAAATTTCATGCTTAAAATACAGCATTTCACGCCTAAAATACTGTATTTCACACCCGCTTCTAAAAAAGCATCTATAAAATGCCGATATAATTCTACGACAGCGGATTTTGTATGATAACAAAAGGAAGTCGAAGGAATATGAAGATTGCGGTTTGTGATGATGACAGTGCTGCAAGGGAACATATCGTTTCCTTGATAATAAAAGAACAGATACCGGATGTGGAAATTGTAACGTTTGCGGGCGGAAAGGAACTGCTGAAATCGTGGGAAGATTTTGCGATTTTTTTTCTTGACCCGGAAATGAAAGAGGTGTCGGGAATAGACGTTGCGAGGCAGATACGGCAGAAACAAGAAGAAAGCAAAAGCGCAAGAAGCATTATTATTTTTGTTACGAATCATGAGAAGTATGTGTATGATGCTTTTGATGTGGCGGCGTTCCAATATCTGATAAAGCCGGTTGACGAAGAAAAGTTTTCCGACGTGTTCAGACGCGCATGGAAAGAGGTAAGCGCGGCGGAAGAACAGACAAAGCGGTATATCCTGGTTAAAAAGTCCGGAGAACAAAAAAGAGTATACCTGAAAGATATTTACTATATTGAAAGTGCGAATAAAAAAGTAATTATCCATACGACGGCGGGGACGTTAGAGAGTTACGGGAAAATGGAAGAACTGGAACGGATGCTTGACGGGGTTTTTTACCGCTGTCACAGGTGCTACCTTGTTCATATGGAAAAGATTGCTTCCTACAACGCGGATACAATCCGGGTAGCAAACGGGGACAAGTTGATACTTGCGCGCAAGAAATACGCTGCTTTTGTCAGACAGTATATCAGATACGCGAAAGACGTGGGGGTTGTTAACGTGTGAAATCCTCCCGTCCGTCTGCAAAAAACTGATGTGTTTCTGAAACGGGTAGTTTTTGTGACGGACAACGGTTTTACGGTTGACTTAATATTGTAAGCAGCAGTTTGGTACAAAAGACTCATAAGGAAATCGCAGGAGGTCGCAAAAATGAGTATCAGTGGAATCACGGCAGGTCGTCCGGCAGGCTATGAAACCGGAAAAATAAAAAGTACCGTTCGCGGGCAGGATTTCACGGAACGGATTAAACGAACGGTAAATTCCGACGGGGCAGATTTCGCGCTCCGAAACGGAACCAATACGAAACCGATAGACAAAAACGACGCACTGCAGGCTTATTTTGTATCATCCGCGCAGAAACCGCGTGCCGTAACGCCGGCGTATGGAAGATATGAAACATACGAAACGAAACAGTATAAGATTGTGCCGGATAACGAGGCAGGCTGCTTCACTATTTATGATAAGCAGAGCGGGCGGATAGGCGCGTTTTCCTATTCTGATATTAAAATCAGAAAGGATGGAGAAACGGGAACGGAATTTTTGATTTCCGAACACGGAACCATGTGCTATGACGTTCTGGTGTTAGACGAGGAACTCAAAGGTGCTTTGCGGGATGTGATGGGTAAGGAAGAGCCGGAAACGGAGGAATTGCGGGGATATACCCTGCACAGGCATCCCGGTACGGGAATCCGGTATCTTGTAAGAGCGGGAGAAGAAGGCCGCGGAGGAAAAGTCCTTTTACAGAGTGAGGAGGATTTCGCGGAATATGAGAAACTGGCCGAAACCTACCTAAACAAATACCCTGATTTAATCAGAGATAAAACCGCGGCTTACATATGGGCCGGTTTGGAAATAAGAGGACTGGCGCAGAGGGCGGAGCATGGCATTCTTTCAATCAACTTTCAGGGAATGTCTTACAGCGATAACAATAATTATAAAAATAATTGGAGCATATCTTTTTCGGAAGATACCTATAAAGTGATTTATGAATATCTTCAAAATAATAGAATAAACACAGAAGAAATACAAAAGTTTTCTGTGTGGCAGGATATCCTTGACAGACTCGGCAGCCATTATGAAAGAATATGGTCCAAAGAGGAAGAATAACAGGGAAACGGACTTTCCTGACGACAAAGCAAGGACCGAGAACAAGGAGGCTTCTCCCCTTTTTTAATATCATAAGAGAATGCTATTGCTTTGCATTTCCTATGATATCATGTAAAACCTTCTGATAGAACATCAGTAAGAGGGGAGGTGGCACACATAGGAAAAATCGTAGTAATATCGTTGGAAGACGGGGAAGAAGAGCTTCTTGAAAAGTTGTTATCTGCCCTGGCGGGTGAAGTGCGCTTTGATTCTGTGCAGGTGTCATCTTCCCTGCCGGAGAATCTGTCCGAAAAAAGGAAGTACGCTCCTTACAGGTATAATGAAAAAAGGCGGGGGTATCTTATGCCTAATGTGACAATGCCTTTTGAATTGGCGGGACAGGAGTTTGGACGCTATACGAAACAATATTCTCCCAGTATAATTACGAAAATTGAAGATAAAACGGTCAGAAGTGACTACTTTCAGAAAAGCAATGTGTATATGGGGGAAGATTGCGCCGGCAGAGAACTGGACCTGACCTATCTTATTAACAAGCCGGACGGATATCTGCAGGGAAAACTGTCCGAGTTATGGGACGCCGACTATTACCGGTTCAGCGTATCGGAATATAAAATGTTAAATTCGATGTCCGATAAGTACAATCTTAATATCATAATCACGCTCGACAATATTCCGGCGGGATGTGACTATGAATTAATTTTGTATGACGAAAAGGGAAACCAGTCGGGGATAGGAACAGATAACGGACAGAACGGAAAAAGTATAATAATCCCTAACTGGAATATAAATGACAGAATCTATGTCGTAAAAGTACAGGCAGGGAACGGTTCCCCTGTAAATGACAAGGAATATTATCATCTTTCTTTTCGGGCGGAGCAGACAGAGAGAAGGCATGCGGCGGACGCTCAGAGAGAAAAAATGGCAAAATATGAGGAGGAAGTGCGCAAAAAGCTCTGTGAGGGAGAGGACGCCGCGGAAGAAATAAAAGCCCTGCGGGATATAAAGGAAGAGTATGCGGCTTATTATGCGGCGCAAATGGATAAACTCCATAAGAGGCAGGCAGAAAAGTATTTGCAGGGCAGGAAAATGCCGAGCAAGGAGCAGATTAATAAATTGCTGAAGAAGATGGCGTCAGGAGACGCTTTGACCGAGCGTCAGGAAAGCTTGGTTAATATTTTCGCGACGGCACAGGAAATTGACGCCGCAAAAGCCGGCGCACAGATGAACAGAATCCTGAAAAAAGAAATTTTTTCCCGGCTGGAAGAAGCGGGAGTCAGTCTGCCGGACGACGGAGTAGAAGCCGATATCGGTCTGGACGGAAAGGCGGTTGTGACGGGAATTGAGGAACAGGCGGCAAAGCAGACAATAGAAGACGTCCTGAATCATTTTACGGGCAAACTGCTGACGATATATTTTACGGTCAATGACGATGTGCGGCGGATGTCCAGACAGGAACAGAATGTACTAAGGTCTGCGCCTGATATAGAAAAATTTTTACAAAAGGCTACGGACGGTAAGGTGGCGTTGGCGGACCTTACGGTGGAAAACGGCAGGATTAAAGGATTATCCGGAAATTTAGATATGCTCATTAATAACCCGGGAGGAAACCGGAGCTGCATAGATTACCGGGCGGATATTCTTGCGATTAAGAATTTTGAGAGAGTACAGGGAAGCGGACTGTTAAAGGAATTTCGCGCGGGATATGTTATAAGCGGAAAAGAGATACGGATGAAGGGAGCCGTTTCGGATAACGAAATACGGGCAGAGGCATCCGGAGGAAAAAACAAAGTGAAGAAAGTAAAGCAAGAAGCGAGGTAGAGGAGATGTCACAGTCAAATCATTATTATGTCAGTGTCGGCAGTCCCCTGTTAGAAGGAAAGCGTTACGGGAGGGGGCAGTTTTTATCTCCTTTGAAAGACCTGAGGGAACAGAGGATGCTGGTTGAAAACAGCAAAGAAAATAAAAACGACAGTTACCGGCAGAGAACGAAATATGATGACAGGGCAGACTGCTATTACAGCACCTATGATATGGAGAGTCTGCTGTATAACAGGGACAGTTATCTGGAAGGAAAGTTAAATTCCGCGGATGACGTAGACTGCTATTCCTTTTCCTACCGGGTAAGGCCTTTTTACGAAAAAATGGGAGTTGTTTCGAAAATTACGATTCGCATGGAAACTGTGGCCGAAGGATGCGACTATGATCTGGTAGTCTATGACAAGGCAGGGAACCAGATTGGGATAGCGAAGAAGAATGACGACGGAAGCAGGGAATTAAGCCTGCCGGATTGGGATCATGGTACGGAATATGTGATTCGCGTGGAAAACCGTAACGGCAGCGGGGCGGATACGGAAGGAACCTACCGCCTCCGCATTGCCGAGGAAAAAATACAGACACAGGCAAAGGCGGCGGATACGGTACAGTCAGGGAATTCGGATGCTGCGGAAACGAAAACGGACTACACGGAGGAGGTAGAGCGGCTGCATGAGGAGCAGTACCGTGCCCTGCCGGAAGAGGAGCGTTATCAGGGCGGTGAGAGCGTGGAAGAACTGCTGAAAAGGCTGGCGTCAGGAGGAGAGTTAAGCAGGCAGGAGAAGGAGTATTTAAAGATTTACGCGAACCTCCATGATTATGAAAGAGCGGAGGCGGCGGGCAGAGTTCGGAACAAGCTGTACCCTGAAATTATCGAAAGGCTCAGAGAGGAAGGAATAGAGCTTTCGGGAAAAGAGTGGGAACTGGAATTGGACGCTTCCGGAAAGGCGGAGATTATTGGGGACTTGACAGGGGAAGAAAAAGAGCGGATTGCTGGGGTTTTGGAGAAAGAGTTTGCCGACAGCCTGTGGGACTGTTATATGCAGGCGTCCGATATGGACGCACAGCGCTACAAGCAGGTGAGCGCTTATCGTGAGGTCAGCAGTTTTCTTGAAAAAGCGACAGGCGGACGGTATACATGGGAAAATATTTACATAGATTCAAACGGAAAAATCTCGGGTCTTCCCGACCGGCTGTGCGAGCTTTTAAATTCGCAGGAGAGCAACGGAAAGTACGAACAGCTTCGGGATGAGATTTTTATACTTTGGGACGCAAAGCAGCGTTCCGGAAAAGACGACTGGTATGATTTCCGGGTGAAGTACCGGACAGACGGCACAACAATGGAGTTAAGATAAAATTTATTTCAAGGAGGAAAAATTATGCCAACAATTATCAGTCAGAATTACAGCCGGTTTTACAAAGGAACGGAGAGCCTTAAAAGTTATGGCTCAAACGACGCGCTAAAAAAGGACACATTAGTAAAGTATGAGTTTAATACCACGGATGAAAACGGCAACAAAATTATGGACAAAATGTCCAAAGAAGAAACCCTGCGTGCGATGAAAGAAATCTCTGCACAGTACGGCGATAACGTAATCGTGGAGTTCTCCGGGGACGGTATGGCGGCGCTGGTGGAAAACAAGAGAAACAGGAACGGCTCCGTTCTTGATGAGATTATGAAACCGATGCCGGAGAGGCAGGCGGCTATGGACGATATGGTAACGCAGCTTGAAAACACGCACAGGATTATTATTCCAAACATACAAACCAATCAAAAACTGTATAACAGTCTTTCGGGAGCGGATGAAAATGTTATAAAAGCGGCAAACGGCATTATTACAAATTATTTTCTGCCGGGCAGCGTATCGGGCATGACCAAACAGGAGCGGCAGGATATGATTGCGTTCGGAATGGAAGAGGCAAACTATATTGCCGCGCATTATCTGGAAGGAGAAAAAGCGAAAGAATTTCTTTCCGCGATGGAAACGATTGCGAAATACGGCATGAACGGTACGGTTTCCGAGGACGGTACGGTAAAGTATGATATCAAGAAAGGCCCTGGATTAGGCGGCGCGGCCGGTTATGTGGACACAATGGACGTGTTAAAGGAAAAGGACCCGGACTTGTATCGGGAAATGAAAGAACTGAACAATCAGATTTTGAATCATAAGGACGGGGAAAGCTACGCTAAGAGATGGCTGGAGCTTATGCAAAAGGCGGAAAAGGTACTCGCTTCGTCTTCCGACGGTAAGCTCACGAACAGGGAAGTCGCACTGAAATCATATGCGGACTGGGAAGAAAAGACGGAAAAGACAGAGCTTCCGTCCGCATTTAAAAATACGCAGTATAATGATTTGCGGGCATTTTTTGACAGCCTGCGCGGCAAGAGCAGTTTATCCCAAAGCTGGCTTGACGAGAGTATGAACCGGTTCAGGAAATGGCTTGTGCTTGATTAAAAAGAGAGATGTGATGAAGCGGAGAGGAACGCGGAGAAGATTCTGAGCCGTTCCTCTCCCGGCTGTGCCGCGGGGAACTGCGGCACAGGGGGAGTAACGGAAGGGGTGCCGGAGGCGCCTTCTTTCAGGTGCTGGCGGCCTTCGTGATCCATTTTGTAGTTTTCGGTATAAATCAGTTCGGAAATCGGGACAAGTGTATAACCTTTTTCCCGGAGTCCCAGAATAACCGCTTCCAGCGCTTCCGGAGTGTATTTTGCGCCGTTGTGCATCAGGATAATGGAGCCGTTTCCCAAGTGCCTGTGGTTGATGACGGTATTGATGATGGAGTCTGCGCCGTAGTCTTTCCAGTCGAGGCTGTCAACGTCCCATTGTATACAGTGGTATCCCATATCGTTTACGGTCCGGACGAGTGTATTGTTGTAGTCGCCGTAAGGCGGGCGGAACAGTGTCATGTCAACACCGGTCAGTTCTTTTACACGGTCGTGGGCTTTCTGGATTTCGGTGCGGCACTGCTCCGCGGAAAGCTGCGACATCTGTTTGTGATTTTCGCTGTGGTTGGCGAGGTCGTGTCCGGCGGCGGCAATCGCCTTTACGTCCTCCGGAAATTTGCGTACCCATTCGCCGGTCATAAAAAAGGTGACACGGACGTTATGTTTTTTCAGAATTTCAAGAATGTCGGCGGTATCTTCGTTGCCCCACGCGGCGTCAAAGGAGAGCGCCACTTTTTTTTCTTCCGTGTCAACACAGTAAATCGGGAGTTTTTTTGCGGAGCCGGAAGCGGAAACGGTGGATGAGACGGCGCGGCTGCCGGCAAGTACGAAAAATGCAAGCGTAAAGACGAGCAGGCTGTATTTTACGATACGGTATATCTTGGTTGTATCTTCGAAAGGAGTCATGGTTGCCTCGGATTCGTATGTTTAGTGTAATGTATGGGCTTTTTTCCGAAAAAATGCTTGATAAAAGTGAAAAAAAAGAGTATCATGAAATGAAGAGGGACGAAAAAAAGGAAAGATGTGACGCTTAGAGGAGGAAAATATGGCTAATTTGTTGGCAGGCTTAGAGGATTTAGGTCTTGGAAAGCTTAGTGATATGGAAGTTTACGGAGATGTAGAGAAGGCCAAAAAAGCAGCAAAAGCTGAATCGGAAAAAAAGGAAAAGACGGAAGAAGAGTATTTGTTTGATAAGACTTATACCTGTCCGGTGTGCGACGAAGAGTTTAAGACAATGGCGGTGCGTACCGGTAAGGCGCAGTTAATCGGTACGGATTCGGATCTGCGTCCGCACTATAAGGGGATTGATCCGTTAAAGTATGATGCGGTTGTCTGTCCGCGGTGCGGGTATGCGGCGTTGACCAGGTTTTTTGCGCCGCTTTCCGGTTCGCAGATGAGGCTTATTATGGAGCAGATATCCAAGAAATTTCAGGCAACAATAAGGTCAGACAAAGTATTTACCTACGACGACGCGATTTTGCGCCACCGTCTTTCTCTGGCCAGCGCGGTGGTGAAGCATTCCAAGGTCAGTGAGAGGGCGTATATTTGTTTAAAAACCGCATGGCTTCTGCGTGCGAAGCAGGAGGAGTGTACGAGGGAAGAAGAAAAGGCAGAACTTCACGCACAGGAGCAGGAGTTTTTGAAGACGGCATATGAAGGATTTACCGAGGCAAGTTCGAAAGAGGATTATCCGATTTGCGGTATGGATGAAATGACGATGCTCTGCCTTTTGGCGGATCTCGGAAGACGCATTGGGAAGTATGATGAGGCAGGGCGGTTGATTTCCCGTGTGATTACGTCGCCTTCTGCTCCGGAACGTATTAAGAACAAAGCAAGAGAAATAAGAGATTTGATTAAGGCAGATTCCTCGGGGATAAAATAAAATAACAAAGTGGGAAAGCCCGCTTCAACTTGAGCGCCGGAACACCGGAAAGGGTACCGGCGCTTATTTTTTTGATACGGAGGTGTTTCTATGAAAGAGCAGTTATATACGATACCGGTGAATGAAGCATTTGAAAAGGATTGTGAGTGCCCTGTCTGTGCCATGCGGCAGTCGTTAGAAAAAGCATCTGTTGAGTATACGTTGGGACCGAGCTATATGGAAGATGACATTCGGATGGTGACGGACCGCATCGGTTTCTGCGGGAAACATATCAAAGAACTGTACCGGCAGCAGAACCGTCTGGGACTCGCGCTGATTATGAAGACCCATATGGATAACACAATCAAGGAGGTAGAGAAGTTCTCCAAAGCTCCGGCGGCGGGAGGCGGCTTGTTTAAGAAAAAGGAGGAGGCACCTTTGGTAGAATACATAAAACGCTTAGAGCGTTCTTGTTTTGTGTGCGAGCGTGTAGAGAGTGTGTTTGAGCGCTACATTGCTACGGTTTTTTATCTTTATGAGAAAGAGTCCGAGTTCAGAGAACGCTTTGCACAGTCGAAAGGCTTTTGTAATAAACATTATGCCCTCCTGTATGCAGAGGCGCCGCGCAATCTTTCGGGAGCGAAACGCGAGGAGTTTATTGAGGCGCTCAATCAGGTTTATTTAGAGAATATAAAACGGGTGCGGGATGATTTGGACTGGTTTATTGATAAGTTTGATTACCGGTATGCCGAAGAACCGTGGAAAAATTCCAAAGACGCTCTGCCGCGCGCGATTTTAAAGATGAACAGCACGGAAATTGATTAGGACGGCCGGTGTGACTTAGAATATTTTAGAATAGTTTAGAATAATCGAGTATAGATGAGAATACAAAAGATAATATGAAAAAACAGAGCGTTTTTTCAGATGGAAAAACTTGCAACTTTCCAAATAAGTATGTAATATATGAATATCGGTTAGCACTCAAAGAGAAAGAGTGCTAACAAAAAGCGACAGAAAGCGGTAATATACATCGCGCAAAATAGAAGGAGGAATTATTTATGAAGTTAGTACCGATAGGTGACAAGGTGGTATTAAAGCAGTTGGCAGCCGAGGAAACAACAAAGTCCGGAATCGTTCTTCCGGGACAGGCAAAAGAGAAGCCGCAGCAGGCAGAGGTAATCGCGGTAGGACCGGGTGTCACGGCGGAAGGAAAGGAAGTCTGCATGCAGGTTAAGGCCGGCGATAAGGTAATTTATTCCAAGTACGCGGGTACGGAAGTAAAGCTCGGCGAGGAAGAGTATATTGTCGTAAAGCAGACGGATATTGTGGCAATCATTGAGGAGTAAGAAAAAGGACGATAGTTAAAGTTCGGAAAATAATGAAATTCAGTAAATAACGGAGGTTTATTTTATTATGGCAAAGGAAATTAAGTATGGCGCAGATGCCAGAGCTGCTTTGGAACAGGGTGTAAATAAGCTGGCAAATACGGTTAAGGTAACGCTTGGACCGAAGGGAAGAAATGTTGTGTTGGATAAGTCTTACGGCGCTCCGCTGATTACCAACGACGGTGTGACAATCGCGAAGGAAATTGAACTGGCAGACGCGTTTGAGAACATGGGCGCACAGCTTGTTAAGGAAGTGGCAACAAAGACCAACGATGTAGCGGGCGACGGTACGACAACCGCGACCGTACTTGCGCAGGCGATGATTAACGAGGGTATGAAAAACCTTGCGGCGGGCGCAAACCCGATTATTTTGAGAAAGGGTATGAAAAAGGCTACGGATTGTGCCGTTGAAGCAATTTCCAAGATGAGTTCCGCAATTGCCGGCAAGGAGCAGGTAGCGAAGGTTGCCGCGATTTCCGCAGGAGATGAGATGGTCGGCGAGATGGTAGCCGACGCTATGGAAAAGGTTTCCAAGGACGGCGTTATCACCATTGAAGAATCCAAGACCATGAAGACGGAACTGGATGTTGTGGAAGGTATGCAGTTTGACCGCGGTTACATTTCCGCGTACATGGCAACCGATATGGATAAGATGGAAGCAGTGCTTGACAATCCGTATATCCTCATTACCGATAAGAAGATTTCCAACATTCAGGATATTCTTCCGGTACTTGAGCAGATTGTACAGTCCGGACAGAGACTTCTCATTATCGCGGAAGATGTTGAGGGCGAGGCACTGACGACTCTTGTACTCAATAAACTGCGCGGTACGTTTGTAGTGGCGGCAGTAAAGGCTCCGGGCTACGGCGACAGAAGAAAGGCAATGTTACAGGATATCGCGATTCTGACCGGCGGTACGGTGATTACCGACGAGCTTGGTCTTGATTTAAAGGATACCACGATGGAGCAGCTTGGCCGTGCGAAGTCCGTTAAGGTTCAGAAGGAAAACACGATTATTGTGGACGGCGAGGGCGACAAGGCGGAAATAGCGGCAAGAGTGGCGCAGATTAAGAATCAGATTGAAGAAACCACTTCCGAGTTTGACAGAGAGAAACTTCAGGAAAGACTCGCGAAACTCGCAGGCGGCGTAGCGGTAATCCGTGTGGGAGCAGCTACCGAAACCGAGATGAAAGAAAATAAGCTTCGTATGGAAGATGCTCTTGCGGCAACGAAGGCAGCGGTAGAAGAAGGTATTATTGCGGGCGGCGGTTCCGCGTATATCCACGCTTCCAAGGAAGTTGCGAAGCTGGCGGCAACCTTAGAAGGAGATGAAAAGACCGGTGCGAACATTATTCTTGCCGCACTGGAATCCCCGCTTCGCTGTATTGCGGAGAATGCGGGTCTGGAAGGTTCCGTTATCGTAAACAAGGTAAAAGAACAGAGTGTCGGCATTGGCTTTAACGCGCTGACCGAAGAGTATGTTGATATGGTAAAAGACGGTATCTTAGACCCGGCAAAGGTTACGAGAAGCGCGTTACAGAATGCGACCAGCGTTGCTTCCACGTTCCTTACCACCGAGTCCGCAGTTGCAAATATCAAGGAAGATGCTCCTGCAATGCCGGCGGGCGGCGCTCCGGGCATGGGCATGATGTAAGAAAAAACAGCAGATTTATTTTAGAGCCTCGGGGGCGTAAAGCCTCCGGGGTATCTGTGTATTTCAGACGAAAGGTAGAATAGATGAATAATTTATACACGGAAGCAAATGTAAAAAAGAAAGTAACAACAAAAGACACAATGATTAAGTTCGCTGTCATTGCGGCGGTGGCCGCGGTGTTTGTCGTGGGCGTGCTTGGGTTAAACATGATGCTGATTCTTTTCGGAATTATCGGAGGAGTCTGCGCGTTTACGTTCCTGCCGCGTCTTTCGGTTGTATATGAGTATATCTTTTGCGACGGACAGCTGGATTTTGATAAAATCATGGCGGGAGAAAAGAGAAAACATTTATATCGTTTGGATTTTGACAATGTAGTGATTATGGCGCCTGCCAATTCCCACGCATTGGATTCGTACAGGCAGAACGATTCCAAAGTGCTGGATTTTTCTTCGCTGGAAGAGGGACATAAAGTATTCGGGATTGTGGAAAGCGCCGGGGAAAAACAGACGCTGATTTATTTTGAGCCGGATGAAAAGATGATTTCATATATTAAGCAGAAGGCACCGCGCAAGTTGTCGGAGTATTAATTTTTCGTCTAAGACGCGTGAATTGAAGTTTGTTTGAAAAAATACTTGACTTCATTCGTTTAAAATGCTATGGTAATGAAAGCGGGAAACTATAAAATGTATGAGTATGCCTGCGTAAGTTTTTTAGGAGGAATAAAGAGATGAAGTTAAAGAAAATAGCAGCGCTTGTACTCGGCTGTACTGTCGTACTGTCCGGTCTTGCCGGCTGCAAAGGCAAGGATGACAAGGTATATAAGGTAGGAATCTGCCAGTTGACGCAGCATGCGGCTTTGGACGCGGCGACAAAGGGTTTTAGGGACGCGCTGACAGAAAAGCTTGGCGACCAGGTTTCGTTTGATTATAAGAACGCGTCAAATGACGTGCCGACCTGCAGCGTGATTGTAAACCGGTTTGTATCCGATAAAGTGGATTTGATTATGGCTAACGCCACGTCCCCGTTACAGTCCGCGTTTGCGGCTACGGAAGATATTCCGATTGTGGCTACGTCCATTACGGATTACGCGACCGCGCTGGATATTGATGACTGGACCGGAAAGACCGGCGTGAATGTAACCGGAACCTGTGATCTGGCGCCGCTCGATGAGCAGGCAGCCATGATTAAAGAGCTGTTCCCGAATGTAAAGAAGGTTGGTATCCTCTACTGTTCCGCGGAGGCAAATTCCAAGTATCAGGCGGTTAAAATTGCGGAGTACCTCACGGCGCTTGGCATTGAGTCGAAAGAGTTTACCAGTTCGGGTTCCAATGATGTGGCAATGGTTACCGGCGCGGCCTGTGCGGAATGTGATGTGCTTTATATCCCGACGGATAACACGATGGCGGACTGCACCGGTATTATTGACAGTGTTGCGGAGCCGGCGGGTGTTCCGATTGTGGCAGCAGAAGTCGGAATCTGTAAGGGATGCGGCGTAGCAACGCTTTCCATTGATTATTACAGCATCGGTTATGCGGCAGGCGAGCAGGCATACGAGATTCTGGTAAACGGAAAGAATCCGGCGGATATGGAAATCGGTTATGCGAAGGAACTGACAAAGCAGTATATCGCGGCACGCTGTGAAGCGTTTGGCATCACGGTTCCGGATGATTACGAAGCGGTAGAGGTTGAGTAAGTCAAACAAACTGTTTCATTAAGTATTAGATATAGGTGAGGTGCAGCGCCATAAAGATGCTCCTTTTGATGGGACTCATATGGCGCTGTTGCTGTATTTCTTTGAGAGGAAAGGGTTAATACCATGAGTGCATTTATGGCCTCCCTTCCGGGAGCGGCGGCCCAGGGAATGATCTGGGGGATTATGGCTATCGGAGTTTATATTACTTATAAGATTTTGGATGTGGCGGATCTGACGGTGGACGGTTCGTTTGGTACGGGCGGCGCCGTAATGGTTGTCTGTATGACAAGAGGAATGAATATCGGTGTTTCCATGCTGCTTGCGTTCTTGGCGGGATGTGCTGCCGGATTATTGACCGGTATTTTTCATACGAAGTTTGGGATTCCTGCGATTCTTTCGGGTATTCTTACGCAGCTGGCACTGTATTCCATTAATTTGAGAATTATGCGCGGAGCGGCAAATATGCCGTTGTTGGCTATGAAGTATAATCTGTTGATTTCCCAGCGGAAAATTCCGCAGGCCATCTTAGTGACGGGAATTTTTTCGGTGGTATTGATTGCGGTATTATATTGGTTCTTCGGAACCGAACTCGGACATTCCCTGCGTGCAACCGGCTGTAATCAGGCGATGGCGCGGACAAACGGAATCCATACCGAGAACAATAAAATCCTCGGTCTGATTATTTCCAACGGTATCGTGGCAATGTCCGGCTCCCTGCTTACGCAGTATCAGGGATTTGCCGACATCAGTATGGGACGCGGCGCCATTGTAATCGGGCTTGCGGCCGTCATTATCGGCGAGGTTTTGTTCGGAAAGATTTTCAAGAACTTTGCGCTTCGTCTGCTCAGCATTGTGTTCGGCGGAGTTATCTACTACGCGGTTATTACGCTGGTACTCAGCTTCGGTTTGGAAACAAACGACATGAAGCTGTTCTCGGCGCTGGTAGTTGCGGTATTCTTAGGAATTCCGTACTGGAAAAAACAGCTGCAGCAAAAAGGACGCGGCAGAAAGGGGGGAACAGAGAATGCTGGTAATTAAAGATGTTTATAAGACGTTCCATCCGGGAACGATCAATGAAAAAGTAGCGTTAAACGGTATCAATATGGTGTTGGAAGACGGGGACTTTGTAACGGTGATCGGCGGAAACGGAGCGGGAAAGTCTACCCTTTTAAATATGATTGCCGGTGTTCATACTCCGGATACGGGACAGATTCTGCTGGACGGCATTGACATAACCAATCTGGCAGAGTATAAGCGTGCGAAGTATCTGGGGCGTGTGTTTCAGGACCCGATGATGGGAACCGCTGCCGATATGTGGATTGAGGAAAATCTGGCGCTGGCGGCAAGACGCGGACAGCCGCGCACGCTCCGTTGGGCGATTACGAAAAAGGAACGGGAGGAGTTCAGGGAGATATTAAAACCTTTGGGACTCGGTCTGGAAAATCGTTTGTCCACAAAAGTAGGCCTTTTGTCCGGCGGCCAGCGTCAGGCGCTGACGCTGTTAATGGCGGCAATGAGGAGTCCGAAACTTTTGCTGCTTGACGAGCATACCGCGGCGCTTGACCCTAAGACGGCGGCTACGGTATTGCAGCTTTCCGATAAATTTGTTGAAGAAGGGCATCTTACCGCAATGATGGTAACTCATAATATGAAAGATGCCATTGCTCACGGCAACCGTCTGATTATGATGCATGAAGGACAGGTTATTTTAGATATCCGCGGAGAGGAAAAGAAGAAGCTCACGGTAGAAGAACTGCTGGAAGAGTTTTCTAAGGCGAGCGGTTCGGAATTTGCGAATGACAGGGCACTTTTAAATAAATAATCTGCTTGACAAGTGTTTTGAAAAAAAGTATACTATACAGAAACCACCTAATGGCGGCAAAATATTACATTTAAGGAAAGTGAGGATAACAGAAAATGGGCATGATAATCGGCGACGGCATTACCTTTGATGATGTGTTATTGGTACCTGCTTATTCGGAAGTGATTCCAAATCAGGTAGATCTTACGACGTACCTGACAAAGAGCATTAAGTTAAATATTCCGTTGATGAGTGCGGGTATGGATACGGTTACGGAGCACCGCATGGCGATTGCGATGGCAAGACAGGGCGGCATCGGTGTAATCCATAAGAATATGAGTATTGAGGCACAGGCAGAAGAAGTAGATAAGGTAAAGCGTTCCGAGAACGGCGTTATAACGGACCCGTTTTCTTTGTCCCCGGAACATACGCTTCATGACGCGGACGAGCTGATGGCGAAGTACCGCATCTCCGGCGTACCGATTACGGAAGGAAAAAAGTTAGTCGGTATTATTACGAACCGCGATTTGAAGTTTGAGACCGATTTTTCGAAAAAGATTAAAGAGAGCATGACCTCCGAAGGTCTTGTAACGGCAAGAGAGGGCGTTACGTTAGAGGAAGCGAAAAAGATTCTTGCGCAGGCAAGAAAGGAAAAGCTTCCGATTGTAGACGGAGACGGAAACTTAAAGGGCCTGATTACGATTAAGGATATTGAAAAGCAGATTAAATATCCGCTTTCCGCAAAGGACGCGCAGGGCAGACTTCTTTGTGCGGCCGGCGTAGGCGTAACCGCGAATATCTTAGAGCGCGTGGACGCGTTGGTAAAGGCGAAGGTAGACGTAATCGTAATCGATTCCGCACACGGACACTCCGCGAATGTTATCCGCTGCGTAGAAATGGTACACGGCGCATATCCGGACCTTCAGATTATCGCGGGTAACGTGGCAACCGCAGAGGCGACAGAGGATTTAATCCGTGCCGGTGTAGACTGCGTAAAGGTTGGTATCGGTCCGGGCTCCATCTGTACGACCCGTGTGGTAGCGGGAATCGGAGTTCCGCAGATTACGGCGATTATGAATGCCTATGAGGTGGCAAAAAAGTATGGCATTCCGATTATCGCAGACGGCGGTATCAAGTATTCCGGCGACTTGACAAAGGCGATTGCGGCAGGTGCGAATGTATGTATGATGGGCAGCATTTTTGCGGGCTGTGACGAGAGTCCGGGAACGTTCGAACTTTATCAGGGACGTAAGTATAAGGTATACCGAGGCATGGGCTCTATTGCGGCAATGGAGAACGGAAGCAAGGATCGATATTTTCAGGCGGATGCAAAGAAGCTTGTTCCGGAAGGTGTGGAAGGACGCGTGGCATACAAGGGAATGGCGGAAGACACCGTGTTCCAGATGCTTGGCGGTCTTCGTTCCGGTATGGGGTACTGCGGTGCAAAGGATATCGAGACGTTACAGCGCACCGGCCGTTTTGTAAAGATTTCCGCGGCATCTTTAAAGGAAAGCCATCCGCATGATATCCATATTACAAAAGAAGCGCCGAATTACAGCATTGATGATAAATAAAATAAGGAATCGATAGAGGAAAAGAATATATGAAAACAGAGAATAATGTAATTGGTTAGAAAATTACGGCGTTCTCTGTTTTTTTCTTCGCTAAAACCGCGGTCCTTCGGACAAATGCATAAATAAGATGGCGTGCAATTTACGGATTTTTTAAAGCAACTGAAAAAATGCGAAAACTCAAGGCGGGTTGAGATTGAAAAACAGAGAAAATAGTGGTAAACTATACTATAGAGTTGTATGTTCATAAAACAGGCATCTTTTAGACTATTTGACAGAGGAGAAGTTAGAGCGATGGATGTTTTGGTGCTCGGTATACAGTATTCGACGGCGATTCTTTCCCTGCTTTTTGTTGTATTTGTATTACATCAAAAGCATTCCCGTTTGTGCACTTATCTTTTATTGTTTTCAATTGCGGTCTTTTTGAATGAACTTTCCTACCTGTTTGAAATCAGGAGTACGGATATTAAAGAAGCGTTGATGGCAGTCCGCTTTGAGTATATCTCACAGAGCGTCGCCGTTATTGCAGCGCTGTTTTTTGCCTGCGAACTGTTTAATGTGAAAATCAGAGAATGGCTCCGCCTGATTTACGTTTCGGCGTTTTGTACCACCTGTATTTTTGTTTTTACGAACCCGCTGCACCATCTGCATTACCGGACGTATTTTTTGGAAGTGCGGGAGAATTTTGCGGTTCTACATATGGAAATCGGCATTGTTTATGTGCTGCATACCGTAATTACATTGATTTCTATGGCGGTCTGCATCGGAGTGATTGCCGTGGCGTGGATTCAGGACACAAAGCGGAAGGAAGAATTTCATAAATATTTGTTTTTAATTATTGCGGCGGCACTGCCTCTTTTGTGTTGGTCGGTACGTTTTGCGGAGCCGGTGCGGGATTATGACTTGATTCCGTTCGGTCTGTTTTGTACAGACTGCTGTTTCCTGTTGATTATTCATTTCTTCCGGCTTTTCGACGTGGCGGAGAACGCAAAAAATGAAATACTGGAAACAATGGAGGAAGGAATTTTGGTATGCGACGAAGAAGGAAACATCGTTTATACCAACGCACGGTTACGGGAAATTTTCCAGATGAGCCGTTTAAAAAAGATTTCCGAGGTTATGCGTATGCTTGTTCCGACGGAGGACGGGGATTTTTGTATTGAGGACCGGTATTATTCCGTGGTGGAATCCGAAGTGTATGAGAAAAATTCCGTAAAAGGAAAGATGCTTTGCTTTATAGATATCACACAATCAAAGGAGAAAGAACGGCAGTTAAAGGAATTGCATGATACCGCGCTTGCGGCGAATAACGCAAAAAGCAGTTTTCTCGCGAATATGTCCCATGAGATACGGACGCCGATTAACGCGATTCTCGGAATGGATGAGCTGATTCTCAGAGAGGCAAGGGAATTAAATATTCTGGAGTATGCCGAGAATATCAAGGCAGAAAGCCGGACGCTCCTGTCTTTAATCAACGATTTGCTTGATTTTTCCAAAATTGAGTCCGGCAAAATGGAAATCCGGGAGGAAGAGTATAATATTGTGCGGCTGCTGCGTGACGTTGCCTCGGTGTATTCCATGAAGGCGGAAGAAAAAGGCTTGGATTTCAGGGTAAATATCGCGGAGGATATACCGGCGGTATTGTTTGGAGACGAACTCCGCATTAAGCAGATTTTCAACAATATTTTAAGTAACGCGGTGAAATATACGGAACGGGGCGCTATCTGGCTGAACGCGGAATGGAATCTGCTTGCCGAAAAGCAGGCGGAAATTGTGGTATCGGTACGGGACAGCGGAATCGGAATCCGCAAAGAAGATTTGGAAGTGATTTTTGAGAAGTTTAAACGTCTGGATGCAAAGCGTACCGGCCGGATTGAGGGCATCGGCCTCGGAATGAGTATTACGGCACAGCTTCTTGAAATAATGCACGGCAGTATCGCTGTGGAAAGCGAGTACGGAATCGGTTCGGAGTTTAAGGTACGGATTCCGCAAAAGATTATAAACGCCACGGCTGCCGGTAATTATGATTTCCCGTTGGAAGCGGAAAAGAAAGAGGCGCCGCATATCACGTTTACCGCACCGGAGGCGAAAGTTCTGGTGGTAGATGATAACCTGATGAACCGGATAATCATAAAAGGACTGTTAAAGCGGACGCTGCTTCAGGTTGATGAAGCGGGAAGCGGTCTGGAATGTCTGCGGAAAACGGAAAGTACGCATTATGACATTATCCTGCTTGACCATATGATGCCGGAAATGGACGGAATCGAAACCTTACAGCGTTTAAAGCAGCAGGACGGCGCTTGTAAGGATTCTGTCGTGATTATGCTGACCGCAAATGCGGTTGCCGGAGCGCGGGAGTTTTATTTAAACAGCGGTTTCGATGACTATCTCAGTAAACCGGTCAGCGGCAATCTGCTGGAAAGTATGCTGATAAAGTATCTGCCGGAGGAGCTGGTATTAAAAAGAGAAATCCGTTCGGACGAATACGGCGTAAGGAATGTGCCGCAGGAGGATATTCGTCCGGAGGACGTAAAAGAAATTTTGGCTTTGGAACATATTGATATGACGGGAAGTCTGGAACGTCTCGGAGGGGACGAGGAGATGTACAAAGATGCGGCGAGGCTGTTTTCTTCTTTGCGTGAGGAACGCATGAGGAAACTGCATGAGTATATTCAGACAGAAGATGCGTTTTCCTATGCGATAATGGCCCATGCGATAAAAGGCGAGGCGAAACTTTTAGGCGTGCCGATTCTTGCCGACATTGCTTACGAACAGGAAAAAATGGGAAAAGAGGGGAACTTGTCATTTTTGTTAGATAAATTCGGCCTGCTTTCGGCAGAATATCAAAAGACCGCGGATTATTTTGAACGGGTTTTCGGCAGAGCGGAAAAAGAAGGGGGCGACTAAGACATGCAGTTTGTACTGGGCTTTGGATGCGGTGTTTTGTTTAGTACGGTTATTTTTGGCATGATTATGACATACCTGCACAAAGAAAAAGAGAACGAAAATACCGAGCAGGAGAAGCAACGGGAATGGGAGATATACAAGGCGGCATTTTTCGCGCCGCAGGCGCGCATTCTTCTTGTGGATGACAGCCGGTTAAGCAGAAGGGTGATAAGAGAACTTTTGGAACAGACGCAGATTGTGATTGAGGAAGCGGAAAACGGCGCGGGCTGTCTGGCAAAGGTAAAGAAAGAGCATTACGATTTGATTCTGCTGGATCAGATGATGCCCGATTTAAACGGAGAAGAAACATACCGGCGTATCCGTGAAGAAGAGAATCTCTGCAGAGACTGTCCTGTCATTTTGTTGGGCGCGAATATCCGTGAAGAAAACAGAGATGTTTATACCGCAAAAGGATTCGCGGGAACAATCGGGAAACCGATACAGGGAAAACAGTTGGAAGAAATGGTGATTCGTCTGCTTCCGGAGCATAAGGTAGTACAAAAGCCCGAAGGGTTTTCTTATGAAAACGGGTTAAAGTATTTTGACGGAAACGAGGAAGTTTACCGCGAAACGCTTCTGTTATTTGCGAATCTTTGGGAAGAACGGCAGGAAATGTTACAGATGCTTCTGGAACAGGATAATATGAAAGATTACGCAATTTTAATTCACGCAGTCAAAGGAGACGCAAGGACTTTGGGTGCGGATTATCTCGCGAAACTGGCGTCGGATCAGGAACAGCTGGCAAAAGCCGGAAAGACGGACGAAGTCAGAAAAGGGTTTGACCGCGTAATAAAGACTGCGGGTAAAACGGCGGAATATTTTAAGAGAGCGTTCGCTTTGCACGATAAAACATGATATAAAGAAGGAAGGGTATATGGTAATGCAGAAAAAAATACTTGCGATTGACGACAGTATTATTGTATTAAGACAGTTACAGAATATTTTGGAACGCTACTATGAGTTTAAGGGTGTTACAAGCGGGCTTGCCGGATTGAAGATTCTGGAAAGTGAAAAGGTAGATTTGGTTTTACTGGATCTGCAGATGCCGGTAATGGACGGCTTTGCAACTCTGACGGCAATCAGGCAGCGTGAGAATCTGAAAGAGCTTCCGGTAATTATACTGACCGTAGACAGCCATAAACAAAGGGTAGTGAAAGGTATTATGAGCGGTGTGGCCGGGTATGTTGTAAAACCGGTGGATTCCGATCAGTTATTGGACCGAATCGAGAAATGTTTATATGCCGGTGAGGAAGGATTCCTTTTCTGATTCACATTTTTTTCACAAAAACAACAAAAAGTTTTCGTTATTCTATCGTAGAATGGGTTATGCTAGGGTAATATAAGAAAAAGGAGGTAACAAAAAGTGATTGAAGCCATTGGGTTGGTAAAAAAATACGGGGATCACATTGCGGTAGATCACTTGAATTTTACAGTAGAAAAAGGACAGATATTAGGTTTTCTGGGACCGAACGGCGCAGGAAAATCGACCACGATGAATATGTTGACCGGCTACATATCCGCGACCGAAGGAACGATTCTGGTGAACGGATACGATTTGTTGGAGGAGCCGGAAGAGGCGAAAAAGAGCATAGGATATCTTCCGGAACAGCCGCCGGTTTACCCTGACATGACCGTAACGGAATATTTAAAGTTTGTAACGGAGTTAAAGAAGGTGCCGAAAAAAGACCGTGCCGGAGAAATGGCGCGTGTCATGGAGAAAACGCAGTTACAGGAAGTAAAAGACAGGCTGATTCAACACCTTTCCAAGGGATACCGTCAGCGTGTCGGCATTGCGCAGGCGTTAATCGGAAACCCGGAGGTAATTATTTTAGATGAGCCGACGGTGGGTCTGGACCCGGCGCAGATTATTGAAATCAGGGAATTGATGAAAGATCTTGCAAAAGACCATACGGTGCTGCTAAGTTCCCATATTATGCAGGAAATCAGTGCGGTATGTGACCATATTATGATTATCAGTCACGGGCGGCTGGTACTTTCGGGAACGCCGGAGGAGCTGCAGGCGCAGGCAGATGAGGGCGAGAAACTGGAACTTTCGGTATGCGGCGGCAAAGAGCAGTTAGAACAGGCGTTGGCAGGCGTTTCCGGTATTTTGGAGTGTTCCGAAACAACAAGCGAGCAGGAAGATTTCTGTACGGTTTTATTAAAAAGCGAACAGGATATTCGAAAGGAACTTTTTTTTGCCATGGCAAAGGCCGGGCTGCCGGTAATGAAATTAGTACGCCATAAAAAGACATTAGAGGATATTTTCCTTGAGGCAACAGCCGATAACACAGCGGACGATAATGCAACGGACGCCGGCAGTTTTACAGAAGAGCTTTCAACAACGGAAGAACCGGCGGAGGAAGCCGCAAAAGAAGAGGAGGAAACAACGGTATGATAGCGATTTATAAAAAAGAATTGCAGGCCTATTTTAATTCGGTCATCGGCTGGCTGTTTATCGCATTTTTTCTTGCGTTTGTAGGGCTTTATGTGTTCCTTTATAATCTTTTAAACGGATATGCCTTTATCGGTTATGCACTGGCAAGCGTTACCTTGGTATTCGCGCTGCTGGTTCCGATGGTTACGATGCGTATTATGGCGGAGGAAAACCGTCAGAAGACAGACCAGCTTCTATTGACAAGTCCTGTTCCGATTTGGAAAATTGTTGCCGGTAAGTATCTCGCATTAGTTACGTTAATCGCAATTGCAATGTCGGTAATATGTATTTATCCGCTGATGTTTGCACAGTTCGGAACGGTGAATCTTTCGATGTCGTATGCGGCTATTTTCGGATTTTTTCTGATTGGCTGCGCATATCTTTCCATCGGTCTGTTTATTTCAAGTCTGACCGCTTCACAGGCGTTTGCGGCGGTTATGACCTTTATTGTAGTATTGATTACCTGTCTTGCCGACGGAGTGGCAAGTCTGATTCCGTCAACCCCAAAGGCGGCATGGATTACTTATTCTGTAATCTGGGCGCTTCTTGCGGTCTGGATGTGGCGTGTAATGAAAAATGCCACGGCTGCGCTTATTATTTTCTCGGCGGGCGAGTGTGCTCTTACCGCGCTCTATATGTTAAAAGGGAGCCTTTTGGAAGGAACGGTTCCTAAGGTGCTTGGGACGGTTTCTTTACTGGGTGTATATAATAATACCGTTACCGGAATCTTTGAACTGAGAATGCCGGTGTATTATCTAAGCATTGCTTTTGTTTTCTGTTTTCTGACGTATCAGAACATAAACAAGAGACGGTACAGTTGACGAGGAGGAGAAGATGATGGAAAAGAAAAACAAAGGACTTGGGGCCTTTTTCAAAAAAATCGGAGACTCCTTCCGTTCCAAGGGATTCCGCTCCGGTGCCTATACAACGCTTATCAGCGTACTTGTTATTGTGGCGGTCATCGTTGTCAATCTGATTGTATCGACAGTAGATGTCCGGAAAGATTTAACGACGGAGGGAAAGTATTCCCTGACAAAAGAAACGGAGGAACTCATTTCCGACATAAAAGACGAATTGACCTTTTATTATCTGACGAAGAATAACGCGTCGCTTTCATGGTTTCAGACTTTCTTTGAGCTGTATGAAAAGGGAAGTAAAAAGATTACATTTAAGAACGTGGATTTGGTAATGAACCCTAAGTTTGCCGAGCAGTATACGGACAAGGAAGTAATGCAGTACAGCCTGATTGTCGTAAATGAAACGACCGGTCAGAGCAAGTATATCCCGTATGAAGATATGCTTCTGACCTCTCTTTCGGTTGACCCGTACACCTATCAGTATGTGGAGAATGTGGTCGGCATAGACGTGGAAGGCCAGATTAACGCGGCAATTCAGTATGTAATCAGCGGCAATCAGACAAATCTGTATGCGGTAACGGGACACGGTGAGGTGGCACTTGGGACAGAAGGTGAGAATTTCCTCCGGAAGGCCAATATCAATTATAAAACATTTGAGGTAATGAAAGCGGAAGCGGTTCCGGAAGACTGTGACGTGCTTTATATTGCCGCACCTACTACGGACTATACGGAAACGGAACGGAGCGTAATCGAAGCTTACGCAGATGCCGGCGGAGATTTCCTGATTGTGGCGACATATCAGGACGGCATGGAAAATTTCAATAAATTGCTTGAAAAATTTGGCGTTAAGGTAGAAAACGGAATTATCATGGAAGGAGACCCGAATTACTATTTCCCGGGATATCCGTATATCCTGCTTCCAAGTGTAATAACAACGCATGCAATTACGCAGGACTATTCGGGAATGGAGTATGTGCCGATGCAGTCTTCGGTGGCTCTGAGAGTACTTGACAAAGGTGCGGGAAATCTTTCTTCCTCGATTTTATTATCAACAACGGGTGCCTCGTATTTAAAGTCCGGCCTTATAACCACGATATCGAAAGAAGAAGGCGATTTGGAAGGACCGTTTACGGTAGGACTGTATGTGAGAAATACGGATACGGGTGCGGAGGCAGTGATGTTTTCGACTTCCGCGATTTTTATGGACGAGTATTTGACCACTGCCAGTTTTATCAATTCGGGCCTGCTTACCAAGAGCGTAAATTATATGGCGGAGACAGAAGAAGTTTTCACGGTACGTACAATTTCTTTTGAGGAAGAGGAAAAGATTGTGGTGACGGCTTCTACGGCAAATGCGATTGGAATTGTATTTGTTATTGTTATTCCGGTACTTTTAATTGCGGCCGGTATCGTTGTACTGATTCGCAGGAAGAGCAGATAGTCAGGAGGCATACATGGAAGCAAGAGAAGAAAGAATCAAAAGGTTAAAACGCCTGAAACAGAAACGAATGATTACGGTTCTGGTGCTGTTAGTCCTGCTTATCGGGCTTGGCGGGGGATATTACGCCGCGGTGCAGTACAGAGAGAAGAAA
This sequence comes from Lachnospiraceae bacterium, assembly GCA_022510665.1. Taxonomy (GTDB): domain Bacteria; phylum Bacillota; class Clostridia; order Lachnospirales; family Lachnospiraceae; genus SIG307. Next base: position 8,105 of record JAFLSZ010000010.1, on the reverse strand, counting down.
GCAAGAGAAGAAGCACAAAGGAAGGAAGAAGAGGAAAACGCGGCAAAGACGGAAGAGTTTATCATAACGGAGTTTTCGTTTAATGATGTTGCCGCGATTGAGTATACCAACGGGGAAGGGACCTACTGTTTTGTAAAAACGGAAAGTGACACGGGAAATAGCTGGGTGCGGGAAGGCAAGGAAGATTTCCCAATCAAGCTCAGTAAATTACAGACAATTATCCTAAGCCTTTGTAAATTAAACGGCACGGCGAAAATATCCGAAGCCGGAGAGCCGCTTTCGAATTACGGACTGGCAGAGCCGGTGATTTCCGGCAAAGTCACGCTGCAGGACGGGACGGTATGGCAGTTTTCTCTCGGAGACGAGGCACCGTATTCTTCAGGGTATTATCTTTTAGAGAAAGAAACCGGAGATATCTATGTGGTAGCTTCAAGCGTTCGTACACAGCTTTCCACAACGGAGATGAAGCTGGTACAGGAGGAAACTTTCCCGCAGACCACGCAGGAAAAGATGACGGAAGTGAGAGTGGAACTGCGCGGAGAAGATGCGCTTTCTTATGTGCCGCAGACAGCGGAAGACGGTACGGTGACGTATCCTTCGATTTTTGCGGACTGTGAAAAGTTTATTGCGACCACGATACAGGAATACAATTGTACGGACTTCTCGGAATACGGACTTGAGGAGCCTTACCTTACGGTAACGGTATACTATACGGAAAATGTAACGGACCAGGACGGCAATACCACAAAAGAGAACCGTACGGTAACCTTGGAACTGGGCGATTTGACGGTAAGCAATAACTACTATGCCAGAGTAAACGGCAGTCCGTATGTGTATATTATGACGGCTGCCCATGCGCAGAAATATATTCCGCAGTAAAGCAATAAAAAGAGGCTGCCATGCCCGCGGGGATTCACACCGTGGTACGGCAGTCTCTTTTGTGTCATGGGGCTTGCGGCGCAGTCTGTGTTTAATATCCCAGTTCTTCCCCGACCAGAATAACTTTGATGCGCCCGGGTACTCTGGACTTGCGCGTTATTACGAGTTCACAGCACATACAGTCAGGCGAGTAGCAGTCATGGCAGTGGCCGTATTTCGCACAAGGCGTATTCAGCCCCAGGCGGACGCCGTTTGGCGGCGCGGCTACGTTGCGCACACGGTCGAGAGCGGATTTTACGTCCGTGGCGACTTTATTCATGCCGACAATCAGGATAACGTTCTTTGGTCCGGTAATCAGACAGGCAACGCGGTTGCCGTTTCCGTCGATGTTTACCAATTCTCCGTCCAGCGTCACGGCGTTGCTGCTCATAAAGTAATAATCCGATGTTACGGTTTTGGCATAAAGCTCGCGCTGCTCTTCCGGCGTTTTCGCGGTGCTGCGGTCGTAGAGAACACAGTCTAACTTTTTTAATGCGTCAAATAAACCGATTTCCGTACAGGAAACGGAGCCGCCCCACGAAACGCTGCATCCCGGCGTCAGAAAACGGAGAGCCGTGTTTAACGCGTCTTCCTTGTTCGGGCAGTAGTAACCCTCGATTCCCCGGCGGTTAAACGCTTCAATCAGGCTGTCCGCCAGATTTTCGTATGTCTGTTGTTTTGGTGTAAGCATAATGCAGAACTCCTTTCTTTGGATTGTGTCATGTTCCCGCTTTGTAAAAATATGTGTCTGTGTTTAGTTTACAACACCCGACAAAGAAGTGCAATGATATTTTCCAACAACGGTTGCAAAGTACGGCGTAAATTGTTACAATAGGATAAGAGACCAGCACACAAAAGGAGGGCGGCAGATTGAAAAATACGGCAATGAAAATCTTACTTATTATGACAATTATCAGCAGCATTTTTTTGTGCGGGCTTTTATATTTGCTGCTGAAAAAAGGAGACGGTACCGGTTCCAGACTGAAAGAGTATCAGGAGCAGTATGAGGCGCGCGGTCAAAATTCCAAAACACTGGCACCTAAGATTTATGAGGATTTTTCCAAGATAGAAAACGCAGAGGAGCTTTACGATACGGCAAGGCATACGCAGGTGTATGAGCGGATTGAGTCGTTGAAGAAGATGGGCGGTTATACGCAGGATGCACCGCTTGTTATTTATAATCCGTACGGAACGAATACTCTTTCCCTCTATGTTTATTTTAATACCGAAACTCCGATGAAGGCTTCCTACCGCATCAGCGCGCAGGGGAGCGAGGCCACTACGTTTTCCGCGTCCTGCCGTTCGGATGTGCCTTATACGACTACGCACGAGTATTTACTGATCGGACTTACGCCGGAATACGAAAACCGCGTGACGCTGACGCTGATGTCAGCGGAAGGAGAGGCGTGCGTCCGTACTTTCTATGTTTCTGTGGGAAGTCTTGCGGGAATCGGAAAAACCAAGTTGGACGCGAGACGGGGAGACAGCGGGGAAGCCCCTTCCGACGGGCTGTTTGCACATTTCGGAAATGAAAACGGCGGACAGGAAACGGTCCTGCTTTACGATAATGACGGGGTGTTAAGAGGGGAGATTCCGATTCTTTCCGGAAGCTGTAAGCGTTTTTTGTTTTACAAAGAACAGATGTATTACAATATTTCCGATACCCGGATAGCGTCGGTTGACTGCTTCGGACGCGCGGAGCGGGTATATGAGACAGACGGGTATACCATCGGAAACGATTATTATATTGATGAAGCTCAGAAAAAGATTTTGGTACTGGCAAGCAAAAACGGGGAAGAAGAAAAAGGCGTGAATGACCGCGTGCTGTCGGTGGATCTTATTTCGGGAGAAGTAAAAGAGCTTCTGGACATGGGCACGCTCTTAAATGAATTTAAGGACAAGTGCAGGAAGAATGCGGAAGGGACGCTTGAATGGCTGAATCTAAATTCCATACAGATAACGGAAAAAGAAAGTGTTCTTTTGGGCTCGAGGGAAGCCTCTGCCGTATTTAAAATAAAGGACATTTACGGGGTTCCGATGTTGGATTATATTATCGGCGAGCCTTTACTTTTTGAAGGAACGGGATATTCAAGCTATCTGCTTACAAAGGAAAATGACTTTGTTTCTTTCTTCGGGGCAAATACGATGACTTATGAAAAGGAAGAGGGTATGCCGCAGGGAATGTATATGATATCCCTTTATGATAACCATATCGGCGGAACCGAAAGCCGTCCTGACCTTGACTATTCCGCTATAGCGGAGGATTTGGGAAAGACGTTAAAGTCCGGTACAGCCTCTTACTTCTGCCGTTACGTCGTGAATGAAATCGAAGGAACCTGGCAGCTTTGGGAGTCCGTGCCGCTTGCCTATTCCGGTTATGCCGGGAGCGCACAGCTGACGGCGGACGGGCATTTGATAACGGATACCGCAGGACGGTTTAATTACAGCGAGTTTGATAAGGAGCGGAACGTAATCCGCAGTTATACGGCGTCCGGAACACAGTATCTGGCCCGTGTGTTTAAGTATGATTTTAAAGGATTCTATTTTGCGAAACCGGAGAGCAGCCAGCCGGTTTTGGCGGAGTAGGAAAGAAGGAAAGAAAGAGAGTTCGCATCATGGGAAGAAGTTTGTTTATTGCCGAAAAACCGAGTGTGGCGCAGGAGTTCGCGAAAGCGCTGCCGTATCAGTTTGTACGGCGCGACGGTTATATGGAAGCGCCGGAGGCGGTGGTAACATGGTGCGTAGGGCATTTGGTAACGATGAGTTATCCGGAGACTTATGACCCGGCTCTGCGAAGGTGGAGACTGGAAACGCTTCCGTTTCTTCCGAATGAGTTCCGGTATGAGGTGATTCCGGACGTAAAAAAGCAGTTTGGGATTGTCAAGGAGCTGCTTTGCAGAAATGATGTGGATTGTATCTATGTTTGCACCGACTCCGGACGGGAGGGAGAGTACATTTACCGTCTGGTGGATCAGATGGCGGAGGTTCCGGCGGAAAAGGAGCGTAAGCGGGTCTGGATTGATTCCCAGACCGAGGAGGAAATTTTGCGCGGAATCCGTGATGCAAAACCGCTTTCCGCATATGATGCCCTGGGGGCGGCGGCGTATCTGCGTGCAAAAGAAGACTATCTGATGGGAATTAATTTTTCGCGCGTGCTGACGTTGAAATACGGTACGGCGGTGCGGGATTTTTTAAAGGCGGAAAAGAATCAGGCGATTTCCGTAGGCCGCGTTATGACCTGCGTACTCGGTATGGTAGTCCGCAGAGAGCGGGAAATCCGCGCCTTTGTAAAAACGCCTTTTTACAGGGTGACGGCAAAGCTTTCGGCGGGGGAAGCTGCTTTTGAAGCGGAGTTTCGCGCCGTAAACGGTTCAAAATACGAAGGCTCTCCCAAACTTTATAAAGAAAACGGATTCCGGAAGAAAGAAGACGCCATGGCGTTGATTTCGGAACTGAATGTACCGGGAGGAGCCGCGTTTGAGGAAGTTGTCGAAAAGGAGAAGCAGCTTACAATGCAGCGTGCCGCAGACGGACTTACCGCCGTAGCAGAGCAGGCCGAGAAGAAACAGGAGAAAAAGAATCCGCCGCTGTTGTTTAATCTCGCGGAGCTTCAGAATGAGTGTGCGAGGCTTTTGAAAATCAGCCCGGATGAGACATTAAAAATTGTACAGGAGCTTTACGAAAAAAAACTGGTTTCCTATCCGAGAACCGATGCGAGAGTGCTTTCTTCCGCGGTGGCAAAGGAAATTTCAAAAAATATCCGCGGATTAAAGCAGTATCCGCCGGCAGCGGATTTCGCCGAAACGGTGCTGCAGAGCGGAAGTTATAAAGGTTTGGAAAAAAGCCGTTATGTAAACGATAAGCAGATTACGGACCATTATGCGATTATTCCGACCGGACAGGGTCTGTCCGCTCTTTCGTCGGTATCCACTACCGCAAAGCGGGTTTACGCGGCGATTGTAAAACGTTTTCTCAGTATTTTTTATCCGCCGGCGGTGTACCGGAAAATCTCCCTTGCCGTCCGTATCGGCGGGGAGTCTTTCTTTGCGGCCTTTAAGGCTTTGGAGGAAGAAGGTTATCTTGTGCTGTATAAAAAGTCTGCCGGCACGGAAAAGAAGGAAAGTGCGACGGAAGGGGAGGATACCGCTTCCGTAAAAAGCGGTGCGGAAAAAGGAGAGGACGGAGAGAATGAGACGGCGTGCGGAGCGGAAATGTTAGAAGCGTTAAAGAACGTGAAAAAAGGAAGCAAACTTCCGGTTTCCGTGTTTTTTATCAGAGAAGGCGAAACGACGGCGCCGAAGCGTTATAATTCCGGCTCCCTGATTCTTGCGATGGAAAACGCGGGACAGCTGATTGAAGACGAGGAACTCCGTGCGCAGATTAAAGGCAGCGGTATCGGTACGAGTGCAACCCGTGCGGAGATTTTGAATAAACTGGTAAAGATAGGCTATCTTGCCCTTCATAAGAAGACGCAGATTATTACGCCGACTCTTCAGGGGGAAATTATTTTCGAAGTTGTAAACGCTTCCATTCGTTCACTGTTGAATGCGGAACTTACGGCAAGCTGGGAAAAGGGACTTACCTATGTCGCGGAGGGAATCATCGGAAGCGGAGAATATATGGAGAAGCTGGAGAGCTTCGTGCGGCGCATGACAGACGGTGTAAAAGGGTTAAATAATCAAAGTATGCTGCACGGACGGTTTTCGGAAGTGGCGGGGTATTATAAAAAATAAAGGAGCAAAGCCATGTTAAAGACGGCGGAATTATTTGACTTATCGAAAACAGAAGCGAGGGCGCTTTTAGAAATAACCGAGTATGCGTGGGAAGCGCTGTCCGGTATCCATGATTTTATTCTTTCTTACGGGAAAACTCTGGGAGAGGAGTATGAGAAAAAGGGAGAGGATATCTGGATTCATAAAACCGCACAAGTGGCGCCGACTGCGTCCGTTACGGGTCCGGCGGTGATTGGTGCGGAAACGGAAATAAGGCACTGTGCGTTTATCCGGGGGAACGCTTTTGTCGGAAAGGGCGTTGTGGTAGGCAATTCCACCGAGTTAAAGAATGTTATCTTATTTGACAAGGTACAGGTTCCGCATTATAATTATGTAGGGGATTCCATATTAGGATACCGCTCTCATATGGGGGCGGGCTCAATTACATCGAACGTAAAATCGGATAAAACCGCGGTAGTAATAAAAGAGGCAGGAAAAGAGTACCCGACCGGCTTAAAGAAAGTTGGGGCGATGCTTGGAGATTGTGTAGAAGTGGGCTGTGGTTCCGTACTGAATCCGGGAACGGTTATCGGTCCGGAAAGTAATATCTATCCTCTTTCTTCCGTACGCGGATTTGTTCCGGCACACAGTATCTATAAAAAAGAAGGAGAAGTTGTGCCAAAACGGTAAAAAGATAAAAGCAGGGAAAGTGTCTGCGAAAGGAGGATGAGTATGAGGGAAATTTGTATTTGTCTGCAGTATCTCGGGATTTTCTTTCTGATAATTGAACTGGTTTACATTTTGCATCAGTGGCCGTCAAGGAGGCAGTCTTACTTATTGTTTTTGGCAGTAGCAACATTGATAAATTCGATTGGATATCTGTTTGAAATCACTGCAGCAAATGTTGACGTTGCATTAATCGGCACACAGTTAAGCTATATCGGAAAGGTCTATATTCCGCTGCTTACTCTTCTTTTTACCGCAGATTATTGCAGAGGCAAGCTGCCGCGTACGCTGACAAATCTTTTGTTTCTGTTTCATTCCGTCGTTTTGCTTTTGGTATTTACCTGTAAATATCATTCCTTGTATTATACGGAAATCGGATTTGACGCGGAGGGAGTATTTCCGCATATTGTTCTCGGACACGGCCCGGTATATAAGCTGAATATGGCAGTCTGGCTCCTTTATATTTTTGCGATTCCGGTAATCTGCCTGCGCCGGTATAAGATTTCAAAGGATGCGTCGGAGAAACGCCGGATTTTAAGTCTGCTTCTGATGGTACTGCTGCCGTCAGGCGGACTGATTGTTTATCTTTTGGGAGTCACACAGGGGTATGATACGACGGCGGTATGCTATGTTATTGCCAACGGATTGCTTTTGTTTGCTATTTTCCGGAACGATTTTTTTGCAGCGGTCAATCTGGCGAAGGACCATATTATGGAAAGTCTTGCGGACGGACTGGTTGTAGTCGGACCGGAGAATGAACTCGTGTACACGAACCCGCCCGCGCAGAAGCTCTATCCGTCTCTTATGACCGAAGATTATTATGATGCTTTGGAAGATATAAAAAAGCATACGGAAAGCCATGGTGAAATTTGTTCGGAAGGTAAAGTGTATGTTGCTTCCAAACGGGAGATTCTATATAAAAATATGCCGCGCGCGAATATGTATCTTTTAAAAGATATTACGGCGGGGCGCAACTATACCGAAAGGTTAAGAAAAGAGGTAGAGGAAAAAACAAAAGAGATTAAGAATCTCCAGCATTCCGTTATTGTAAGTTTCGCCAATATGATAGAAGAAAGAGACGGCATTACCGGGCTTCACATCAAACATACCAGTGCTTATGTGGGAATTGTGGCGCGTGCTTTACAGAAAAAAGAGGAATACCGGGAGCAGCTGAGTGATACATATGTGACGATTCTGACCGAGGCGGCGCCGTTACATGATATCGGAAAAATCGCGATGCCGGACGCGATTCTGATGAAGCCGGGAAAACTTACCGAAGAGGAGATTGCCGTCATAAAGACGCACGCGGAGCGCGGCGCCAAAATTATCGAAGAGATTCTGAACGAAGTAGGGGACAGTGATTACCTGAAAACCGCGAGGGATATGGCGCGCTGCCATCACGAGAAATGGGACGGCAGCGGATACCCGAACGCGTTAAAGGGCGAGGAAATTCCTTTATGTGCCCGTATTATGGCGGTTGCGGATGTCTATGATGCGCTTCGTTCAAAACGAAGTTATAAGGACGAGTTTCCGTTAGAAAAGGCAAAAACAATTATCCAAGAAGGCGCCGGAACCCATTTTGACCCGGAAGTTGCGGAAGCATTTCTGGAAAATATCCGGGAAATCGAAAAGGAAAATCAGGCGGTATTGTAAGAGATGATGAAGGGGTTGTCGCACTAAGCGGCGGCCCCTTCTTACAAGCGGTTAGTATCTTCTCTTATTAATGCAAGGGGAGCTTCGCCGCCTTAT
>JAFLSZ010000001.1 GCA_022510665.1 Lachnospiraceae bacterium | reverse complement strand
ACAGGCACAGGCCAAACAGGAGGAACAGCAAAGAGAGATTGAACGTTTAAAAAAATTATTGGCAGAGAAGTGAACCGAATAGAAGGGGCGCGCGTACAAACAAAATTGAACGGGATTTTGTTTGAAGACGGCGCTCCTGTTTTTTTGACCTCCGGGCAGGACGTATACGGGCGTACATAAGGAAGTTTTTGCAGAGTCGCCGTAGCTGGAGGAAAATTCCGCTTACGGTACTCTTTATTATAAACGAAATATTAAAAGTATAAATAAAATATAAATTGTTAGCACTCGCTATTGACGAGTGCTAACAATAGTGTTATAATAAAGCCGGAACAAAGGAAATGAGAAGGAGATAAAGGAGTTACATACTTTATCCCAATCCGGGAAATAATGGTTACGACGACAGTCGTGTATATTGAAAAGGAGGAATGACTTATGTTGATGCCTAGTATTTTTGGAGAGAGCCTGTTTGATGATTTCTTTGGTGATTTTGCACGCCCTGTAAGAAGAAGCGCGAGGTACAGCACGCCTACGACCAGCGTTATGCGGACCGATATCAAGGAGAGCGATACCGGCTACGAACTGGACATTGATCTTCCGGGATATAAAAAGGAAGATGTAAAGGCGGAGTTAAAGGACGGATACCTGACCGTCAGTGCCGAAACCAGACAGAACAACGACGAGCAGGACGACAACGGAAAATATATCCGTCGGGAGAGGTATTACGGAACCTGCAGCAGAAGCTTCTATGTAGGCGAAGAAGTAACGCAGGACGATATCAGAGCGAGATTTGAGGACGGAATCCTGAAATTGTCCGTACCGAAGAAAGAGCCGCAGCCTAAGGTAGAGGAAAGCAAATATATTCGGATTGAAGGCTGACACAGGAACAGAATAAGGGAAACCGGCATAGTCTGTTTAACGACGGATGTGCCGGTTTTTTGCTGCGACTATATACTGCTTAGGTTTCCGCATTTTGTATACTTTTTTATATTCCGCAGATTGTATGATATCTTATTTTTGCATTTGTCCGAAGGAGCGCATTTTTAGCGGAGCCGGAATCGCGGGAACCGAATATTCTTGACATGGGGTATACTTTAATGTAAAATTTCATTAGTTCCCATCTTTTATGACGTTTGTGTGTGTATAGTTGATGTTCGAAGGAGTAATGAATGAATATAATTGAGAGAATAATATTGGGATTTTTTGCCGGAGCGGTGACATATGGGGTAATCTTCCTTTTTTATTTGAAAAAGAAACCCAAGATTGTTAAACCTGTTCCGGAAGAATCGCGTTTAGAGATATTGAAAAAATACAGTGAGTATGACACCGGTGCAGACTCAAAGAAGTATCCTGCGACTTTTGTTTTGCATAATAAAACGCCTGACATTTTATTAAAATATGATTATTTAAAATATTCCGGCAGAGCGTCTGCAAATGAGGATGATATTGTTTTCGCGATGCTTGACTTTGTCTGTGATCATTTTATGCATGACGGTAATGTTTGTCTGCCCCGGAATCGCAGCATGGTTGGAATTATTGAAGGAAGCGAAAAAATCGGATTAAAAACGAATTGCAGAGGATTATCGCTGATATTGGCCGAATTACTGCGAATAAATGGAATTAAGGCCCGGCATGTAACGTGTAAACCATATGAAGAACCTTTTACAGACTGTCATGTTGTTGTTGATTGCATTATGCCTTCCGGAAAAAGGATTATGCTTGATCCGACATACAGGTTATATTTCGTTGATGATAATGGGGAATATGTCTCGATTGCTCAACTTCGGGAGGGAATAATACGCGGGGTTGATTTTCACCCGAATCCGAATGCATCATACAATGGAGGAGAGTTTTCTTATGATGATTATAAGGAATACATGACAAAAAATCTTTTACGGTTTAATACTAATTTTAATCTTGATGATTCGCTGCCTGATATGGGAGCGACAGAGATTGAACTGATTCCGAAGGAATACACGACGGAAAGATTTTCAAAGAGGGTAAAATTTATAACTGACCCGATTTCGTTTTGGAATATTTGATTCGGTAATTCCGAAGAAAAAGAACGAATAATATTTTGTTCTACGATAGATGAAGGGGGATTATGTTGTTATGCATAAAAGTATAAAACAAAGTAAACTGAGAGAAAAAAATATTCTGGTAACCATACTGGTAATTCTTTTAACCGTGGTAATTATGATTTTCTCTTATATGAGGATTAATGCCATTACCGAACAGCGGTGTCTGGACCGTATGCAGGAAGCCACCGCTACCTTAATGGATGATATCGGCAACAAGCTTTCACGAGACAGTGAGATGCTTAATTCCCTTGCCGAAATTATAGCCATGCAGGAAGAGAAGGATACGGAGTCGTTTCAGAAAATTATTCAGCAGTTTGCGCCTTTGATGATTGTCAAACAGATTAATCTTTTGCTGCCCGGAAATATCATTATTTCCCAGAGGGGCGGCGAATATGACGCTACGGGAAGAATTTCCTTTGATGAGGAAGCTGCGCTCGGCGAACATATTACCGACAGAATGGTAAGTCTTATGGACAATAATCAGATGGTCCTCCGGCATTTTGTTCCGATTGAAAAGGACGGCGAGGTAATTGCCATGCTCTATGCAACTACACGGTTAGAGGAACTGCCGAATCTGTTGAATATCGGCAATATTTATAACAGTATGGCAAATGTCTATCTGATTGACAGAAAAAACGGGGATGTTTTGATGGATACGTTCCATCATCAGTTGGGTAATATCAACGATTTTTCCGTGCGTGAAACAAAAGGAAATAAATCTATGAGCGAGGCCAATCAGGAAATGCTCGCGGGAAAAAGCGGTTATGTGATTTTTAAATCGACTACAATGGATGAATATATGTATCTCTATTATGCGCCGATTGCTGAAAAAGAATGGCAGCAGTTCGGCGAATCAAAAGACCTCAATCAATGGGCCGTTGCGATTATGGTTCCGGAAAAAGATGTTCTTGAAAATGTTTATAAAATAAGAGCGGTTTACTATATTATTGTCGTATGCGAGATTATCCTGCTGACGTGCTATTTTATCTGGACATTATATAATACGAATGTTACGATGGAAAAAGCCATTCTTGAAGAGCGGCTGGTAAAAGCGGAGAACGCCGAACGGGCAAAAACGATGTTTCTTTCCAATATGTCCCACGATATCCGTACTCCTATGAACGCGATTATCGGCTATGCTACCCTTGCGGCGGCAAATATTGATGATAAGAAACGTATTCAGGACTATATTGCGAAAATACTTTCTTCGAGTAACCATCTGTTAAGCCTTATCAACGATATTCTTGATATGAGCCGTATCGAAAGCGGGAGGGTCTATATCGAAGAAACCGAATGCAGTCTTCCGGATATCCTGCATGATCTGCGGAATATTTTGATAACCCAGATGCAGTCCAAACAGCTGGATTTTTATATTGACACGATTGATGTGATTGACGAGGATGTTTACTGCGATAAACTTCATCTGAATCAGGTGCTTTTAAACTTCCTCAGCAACGCGATTAAATTCACTCCGGCAGGAGGCTCCGTTTCCCTTATTATCAAACAGAAACATGGAGCGCCGCAGGGCTATGCCACTTACGAAATCAGGGTAAAAGATACCGGTATCGGCATGAGCAAGGAGTTTTTACAGCACATTTTTGAACCGTTTGAAAGAGAATCCACCTCAACGGTCAGCGGGATTCAGGGGACCGGTCTGGGAATGGCAATCGCGAAAAATATTATTGATATGATGGGCGGTACAATCGAGGTGTTCAGTGAACAGGGCAAAGGCACGGAGTATGTTCTTACGCTTGAATTAAGGTTACAGTCCGAACGCAAACAGGTCGAAGTAATCAAGGAACTGGAAGGGCTGCGGGCGCTGGTGGTGGATGACGACTATAATATCTGTGACAGCGTTACGAAAATGCTGGTTCAGCTCGGTCTGCGCGCCGATTGGACAATGTCGGGCAAAGAAGCCGTCCTTCACGCAAAGCAGGCGTTAGAACTTGCCGATAAGTTCGATGCGTATATTATTGACCTGTATATGCCGGACTTAAACGGCTTGGAGGTAGTCAGACGGATACGCGGGGAAATAGGAGAAGGTGTGCCGATTATTGTTCTCACGGCCTATGATTGGAGCAATATCGAAAAAGAAGCGCGTGAAGCCGGAGTAACCTCGTTCTGTAATAAGCCGATTTTCCTTTCGACGTTAAGAGACACCCTTGTATCTTCTTTCCGGACGGAACCGGAAACGCCGGAGACCTCCGTGCTTCCGGAGTCCTCTGAGGCTCTCAGGGGAAAAAGGCTTCTCCTTGTGGAAGATAATGAGCTTAACCGTGAGATTGCACAGGAAATCCTTACCGAAAGCGGTTTTCTCGTTGAAACTGCGAACGACGGCACCGACGCCGTTGAAATTGTTAAAAATTCCGCCGACGGCTATTACGACCTGATTCTCATGGACGTGCAGATGCCGATTATGAACGGCTATGAAGCTACCAGAGCGATTCGGAGCCTCGAAAATCCGCGTCTTGCCAATATTCCGATTATTGCCATGACCGCGAACGCGTTTGAGGAAGATAAGAAAAATGCCTTTGACAGCGGCATGAATGACCATATCGCAAAACCGCTCGATGTAAAAGCGCTTTTTGAGGTTCTGCAGAAATATCTGGGTAAAAAATAATAACAGATAAAATAATAACAGGCAAAGGATGCGGTTACATGAAATTGAAAATTGCGATTTGTGATGACGATACCTCTCAGAGAGCCCATCTCTTTGACATGGTTGCTTCATGGTCAAAAAAGAACCGTCATCTGATTGAAGTGAAGCAGTACGCCGACGCGAAGTCCTTTCTTTTTGACTATGCCGAAGAAAAGGACTTTGATATTCTGCTTTTGGATGTTGAAATGCCCGGAATGAATGGAATTGAGCTTGCCAAAACGGTTCGGCGGGAGAACGCGGCGGTGCAGATTGTTTTTATTACCGGATACTATGAGTATTTCAGCGACGGGTTTGACGTGTCGGCGCTTCATTATCTTATCAAGCCGGCGGACGGGATAAAACTCTGCGCGGTGCTTGATAAGGCGGCAGAACGTCTTGCCTATCGCGAACGCTCTATTTTGCTTTCGACCGCGGACGGCGATATTAAGGTGCCGTTAGCCGATATTATATATATAGAATCGGAAAATGTATATGTAATCATTCATACCACGCACGGAAGTTACCGCACACGGATGACGTTGGGAAAATGTGCCGAACAGTTAGATGAGACTTTTTTTAAAGTACACCGTTCTTTTATTGCGGGATTGAAGTACGTCAGGAAAATTACACGCACCGAGGTTACCATGACAAACGGCGGGACGCTTCCTATCAGCCGCGGGTTGTATAATGACGTCCACGCCGCGTTGATTAAACACTTATAAGGAGGCTGCCATGCTGTTTGATAGACTCATTAAAAAAAGGCTCGCGTCCTTTGAAGAAGAAATTTTAAAGAAATATTACGCCGAAGTTGAAAATATGTACACAAAAATGCGCGGCTGGAGGCACGATTACCGGCACCATATCCAGACTATGAAGGTACACGCGGCAAACGATGAATATGAGGAAATTAAACAGTATCTGGATATGCTGGACGATGATTTAACCAACGTCGAAACGGTGATAAAGACCGGAAACAGGATGGCGGATGCGATTTTAAACAGCAAGCTTTCCCTGGCGACCGAAAAGGAAATTAAGGTAAAAGCCGAAGCCCAAATTCCGGTGTCGCTTACCGTGTCGGAGCTGGATTTGTGCATTCTTATCGGCAATCTGCTGGATAACGCGATTGAGGCGTGTATGGAGCTTCCGCCGGAGGAACGGCTGATTCGCATTTATATGGAAATGAAAGGAAATTATTTGTATCTTGCGCTGACGAATACGGCAGGAGGCGCAAAAAAGCGAAATTTCCGCACAACAAAGGGAGAGGGACACGGATTCGGACTTGCGCGCACGGATTCGATTATAAAAAAGTACGGGGGTTATATCACACGGGCTTCCGAGGACGAAGCGTTTTCCACCGAAGTGCTGCTTCCCCAATAAAACCGCCGACGGACAAAATAAGAGCGGGACGATAGAAAAGGTGCAGTTGACATCAAATTTTTGACATTTGGTATCAGATTGCGCTTTTTTTAATCTTTCCATGCTATATTGAGGGCAAGGAGGAGATTGATATGAAAAGCAAAATACAAGATACGGAAAAACACGTTGAAAAAAAACGTAAATACGGGAAAGTCAGCAGTATTGTCTGGGCGGTAAAAAGGCTGTGGCGGCTGGACCGAAAGTTTGTACTTTTGTTTTTAGCGGGTGTTCCGCTGGCGCTGCTGTATCCTATTATGAGTCCTTATTTTTCCAAAGAACTGATTGACCGGATTGGAGCGGGAGCCGATTTTTTAGAGCTGGTGGTTGTGACGGCCGCTTTTTTCCTGGCGTTTATTCTTTTTGACCTGCTGAGTTACTTCGTCAAAGCCAGATGTCAGGGGAGAAGGTACTATCCTACCATGGTTTACCAGGTGGAGATGAATGCTGTCCACGACTATCAGACGGATTATGAGAATACCGAAAAGCAAGAATATAAAAAAATATGGGGCTACGCGTGGGGAGACTCCTGTCATGGCGACAGTTCCATGGAGTTTATATGGATGGATTTGCAGGCTATGTTTGTTGACTTACTGGGAGCCGTTACATATGCTTCCCTTCTGGTTGTTTTAAATCCTGTCATATTTGCGGCGGTAGCCGTTGTATCCGTTCTCTCTTACTTTACCACGCGCTGGGAGCCTGTCTATTATGAAAAGAATAAAAGCAAGTGGGAAAAGGAAATCCGAAAAAGAGACTATCTGCAGGGGCTTTCGCAGAATTTCTCCATGGCGAAGGACATCAAGCTTTACGGTCTTGAGAACTGGCTGGATAAAATGATGCGGGATTATCAGGCGTATATCCGGATGTGGAACAAACGGTGCAATCTGCGCGGTCTGTGGGCATCCGTTCTGGCAGGCCTGATGGCGTTTATTCAAAACGGCGTAGCGTATTTTGTTTTAATCGGTATTTTATTGGAGGGCGGCATTACCGTAGGTGAGTTTGTCTTTTATTTCGGGATTGTAGGAAGCATTGCCGTTTTTTTGCAGGGCATTATCCGTGATGTGGCAAAACTCAACACCCGTGCCGACAAGATTGCATATTATCGTGAGTTTTATGATTATCCGAATAAGTTTAACCACGGGGAAGGCTGCGCTCTTCCGGCAGCTCCCGTTACAATTGAGTTTAAAGATGTCTGGTATCGTTATGACGGCGCCGGGGAAGATACGTTAAAGGGGATTAATCTTGTAATTAAAGGCGGCGAAAATCTGGCGCTGGTAGGGATGAACGGTGCCGGAAAGACAACTTTAATCAAGCTGCTCTGCGGATTCTATACTCCGACTAAAGGAGAGATTCTGGTAGCGGGCAAAAGGATTGAAGAATACAATATCGAAGAATATTACTCCCTGATTTCGGCGGTCTTTCAGGAGATTCATACCGTTGCCTTTACTTTTTTTGAGTTTGTGGCGAGTGCGGATATGGAACGCTCGACGGCAAGAGAAGATGCTGCCGCCGCCATGAAAGCGGCGGGAATTTATGGAAAAATCAAAGCTCTGCCGAACGGCATGGATACCCATCTGCTGAAAGGCATCTACGACGACGGGGTGGACCTTTCCGGAGGTGAGATGCAAAAGCTTGTGCTGGCGCGCGCCATATATAAAAACGGTGCGGTTCTTGTACTGGATGAACCGACGGCGGCACTGGACCCGATTGCGGAAAACAACCTGTATCTGCAGTATAAAGAACTTACAAAGGACAAGACTTCCGTTTACATTTCCCACCGTTTCGCCTCGACACGTTTCTGCGACCGCATTGTTTTGCTGGAAAACGGCGTCATAACGGAAAGCGGCACACATGACGAATTGATGGAAAAGAACGGACAGTATGCCTATATGTTCGGAGTTCAGAGCAAATACTACAAGGAGGGCGAAATTCATGCGTAAAGATAGTGTAACCAAAAGAGCGTTCCGGATGTACCACGCTTACAATCCGAAATACTTTCCGCTTTGTTTTCTGAAAACCGTATTCAGAGAAGTTTCCCCTTATTTCAACCTCTGGATGTCCTCCGAAATCGTGACGGCGCTTTATGAGGGCAGGGGAAGAGAATCGGTGTATCTGCTGGTGGCGGTTACTTTGTTCGGAAACCTTTTTGCACAGGTGATGAACGCGTTTTTTAACCGGAGTACCCGAATCGCGTTAGAGGTTTTGGAAAACAATGAAGCAGCGGCCTTTTACCGCAAAACGCTGTCGTTGGATTACGACAAAATAGAAAATCCCGATATCCGCCATCTCAGGAGAAAAATCATCGAAAACAGCTATATCAACAGTTATGGTGTTGTGAATATGAGATATAGTATAGAAAATATGATGTCTTGTATTGTGAACTTTGTTTTCTCCGTGGTACTGTTTATTGAAATGGTTTGTCGGATTGCGAAGGCTCCTTTTCGCGGACTCGTCCTCTTCCTTTTTGCCGCTATGCTGGGGCTTATGGTGCTGACAATACTGGTTAAATTTCGCAGCAACGAAAAAAAGTCCCTGCTCTGGGATAAAACCGGGGATTTGCTGCTGCGTGAGAATAGGCTTGGAACGGGGTTCAGCCACGACGGAATGGATAACCGCATTTATCGTCAGCAGTTGATTACAGACAGATTGTATGAGAAGCTTACTAAGGAGCATCTGGAGGTCGTTTCCTCCGCGCAGCAAAAAGCTTTTGTTCTGAGTATACCCGAACAGATTTTGTCCTACCTGTCCGAGATGTGTACTTACCTCATTGTTTGTTTTTATTCTACGCTGAATGTTTTTCCGGTAGGAAGCGTGATTAAGTATGTGGGATATATCAGCAGAATAATCCAAAATATACAAAATCTTTTCTTCGACATAGGGAGATTGCGGGGCAATGAGATTTTCTTAAAAACGTATCTGGAATACTTTGATATTCAGAATGATATGTACCAGGGGAGTCTTGTCGTGGAGAAGCGCAGTGACAAAAAATTTGACATTGAATTTAAAAATGTCAGCTTCCGCTATGCGGGAAGCGAAGAGTACGCGTTAAAAAATATCAGTCTGGACTTAAAAGTAGGCGAACGGCTTGCCATTGTGGGAATGAACGGAAGCGGAAAAACTACGTTTATTAAGCTCTTATGCCGTTTATACGACCCTGCGGAGGGCGAAATCTATATGAATGATTTCAATATCCGTAAGTATGATTACCGCCAGTATCTTGATATTTTTTCCGTGGTTTTTCAGGACTACAACCTTCTTGCCATGCCGCTCGGCAATAATGTGGCGTCCGCCGCTGTATGGGACGCAGAAAAGGCGGAACGGCTCTTAGATGAAGTAGGGTTCGGAAAACGATATGAAGAAATGCCGAAAAAGCTCGAAACGCCGCTTTATAAAGATTTTGACGAAGACGGAGTCAATGTTTCAGGCGGAGAGGCGCAGAAAATCGCGCTTGCGCGGGCGTTATATAAGGACGCGCCGTTTATTATTCTGGATGAGCCGACGGCAGCGCTTGACCCGATTGCCGAAGCGGAAATCTATTCCAAGTTTAACGAAATTGTCGGGGACAAGACCGCGATTTATATCAGCCACCGTCTTTCCTCCTGCCGTTTCTGCGATAAAATAGCCGTATTCGATAAAGGCGAAATCGTACAGATAGGTACGCACGAGGAACTGCTTGCAGACGAGAAGGGCAAGTACCACGAACTTTGGTATGCGCAGGCGCAGTATTATGCCTAGACATAAGCTTGACAAATAGTGCCATATTCGCTATAATAAAACAGCATCGGAAGTTTGAGCGATAAGGAAAGAAAAATACAGGGGAGCTCGTGGAAGCGTGCTGAGAGGAAGTAATCGAACTTCGACCCTTTGACCTGATGCGGATAATGCCGCCGTAGGAAGTCTTAGTTTGATTTTTGCGGAGAATCCCATGGGGCTCTCCGTTTTTTATATCACAGAAAAAGAAAAGGAGAAATATTATGCGAAATTACAAAACACAAATGGAAGCGGCAAAGGCGGGGATTATTACCCCGGAAATGGAGCTGGTGGCGAAAAAGGAATATACGGAGCCTGAAAAAATCCGTGAGCTTGTTGCTCTGGGACAGATTGCCATTCCGGCAAATATCCGGCATACGTCGCTTTCCGCGGAAGGAATCGGAAAGGGCCTTCGTACCAAAATCAATGTAAATCTCGGCGTTTCCGGCGACTGCAAGAATTATGAAAGCGAAATGGAAAAGGTAAGAACGGCGCTGAAATTCGGAGCGGAAGCAATTATGGATTTGTCCAACTACGGGAAGACAAATACGTTCCGGAAGCAGCTGATTGAGATGTCTCCTGCCATGATAGGCACGGTGCCGATGTATGACGCGATTGGTTATCTGGAAAAGGATTTGTTGGAAATTACTGCCAAAGACTTTTTGAAAGTTGTCCGCGCCCATGCGGAAGAAGGCGTAGACTTTATGACGATTCACGCGGGAATCAACCGTCGTACCGTGGAGGCGTTTAAGCGTGACAAGCGCAAAATGAATATTGTTTCCCGCGGCGGCTCCCTGCTGTTTGCGTGGATGGAGATGACGGGGAATGAAAATCCTTTTTATGAGTATTACGATGAGGTGATGGAAATCTTCAGAGAGTACGACGTTACCATAAGTCTCGGTGACGCGCTTCGTCCGGGCTGTATTGATGACAGTACCGACGCGGGGCAGATTTCCGAGCTGATTGAGTTAGGGGCGCTTACAAAGCGCGCGTGGGAACAGGATGTTCAGGTTATGGTGGAAGGACCGGGACATATGGCGATGAATGAGATTGCCGCAAATATGAAGCTGGAAAAGCGTATCTGCCACGAAGCGCCGTTTTATGTACTGGGGCCGCTTGTGACCGATATTTTTCCGGGATACGACCACATCACTTCCGCAATCGGCGGCGCTATCGCGGCGGCAAGCGGTGCGGATTTTCTTTGCTATGTAACGCCTGCGGAGCATCTGCGTCTGCCGGATGTAAACGACGTAAAAGAAGGTATTATCGCGTCCAGAATTGCCGCGCATGCCGCGGACATTGCCAAAGGTGTGCCGCATGCGCGTGACCTTGACAACAAAATGGCGGAAGCACGTCACAAGCTTGACTGGGAAGAGATGTTTTCGGTTGCGGTTGACGCCGATAAGGCGCGCGCTTATTTTGAAAGTACGCCGCCTGCCGACAGACATACCTGTTCTATGTGCGGAAAAATGTGCGCCGTAAGAACGACCAATATGATTCTGGAAGGGAAAAAGGTGGAATTCTGTACGGAAAAGTAACGGTTTTGATTGAGGACGGACACAAGCGGAAAAGGAACGGTAAAAGTATGAGAAAGTTTGATACGACCCTGTATTTTATTACAGACAGCACGGCTCTGGACGAACAGGTATTTTTATATAAGGTGGAACAGGCCTGTAAAGGCGGCGTTACTTTATTGCAGCTCAGGGAAAAAGATACGGACACAAGGTCCTATCTTTCCCTGGCGCAGAAGGTGCATGAAATCACGAAGCGTTACGGCATTCCTCTTATCATTGACGACCGGGTGGATGTTGCGCTTGCTGCCGAAACGGAAGGAGTTCATTTGGGACAGTCGGACCTTCCGGTCTTTCTTGCACGGAAGATTTTAGGAGAAGATAAGATTGTAGGCGCTACCGCGAAAACCGTGGAGCAGGCAAAAGAAGCATATGAACAGGGGGCGGATTACCTTGGGGTAGGAGCAATTTATCCTACCACAACAAAGGTAAAAACCGTATTAACCTCAGTGGAAACGCTTTCAAAAATCTGTGATGCCGTGCCGATTCCGGTAAATGCCATCGGAGGGCTGACAAAGGATAACATCGGGATTTTAAAGGATGCGGACATTGACGGTATCTGTGTTGTTTCGGCAATTATGAAAGCGGAGGATTCGAAACAGGCGGCAGAGGAGCTGAAAGCCGCATATAAGAGCCTGAAGGGGAAATAAAAAGCATCGTATGAAGCTTTGAAAGGGAAGGCTTAACCCGTTAAATTTTTATGAACAAATCTCCCTATCTATTGCTTCTTTTAAAAAAATGTCTTAAAATATTTAAAGAGAATATACAGAACAGAATAAAGCATAAGAACAGGAGAGAGAAAATGAAGAAACTGTTTCGTTTTTTAAAACCGTACTGGTTTTTCGCGGTAATTTCACCGCTACTGATGATGGGCGAGGTTTTCGCAGATTTATTACAGCCCAAATTGATGTCGGGAATTGTAGATAACGGGCTGAAAAACGGTGATATGGGGTATGTTATCCGCACGGGAGGTTTAATGTTGGCGATTGTACTGGGCGGCGGTATTTTCGGTGTGTTCTGCGCGTATGCGGCAGCAACCGCGGCGCAAAGCTTCGGGCGGGATTTACGCATACATATTTATGGGAAAGTAATGTCGCTTTCCATCGAACAGACCGATGATTTTACGACAGGCTCCTTAGTGACCCGTATGACAAACGATATTGCCATGGTGGTGGAGTTTACGGAAATGCTGCTTCGGATGTGCGTGCGTGCCCCGATGTTTCTAATCGGCGGAGCGCTGATGATATTGGCGCTTGATTTGAGTTTCAGCGTGGTTTTGGCGTGCGCTCTGCCGGCGCTGATTATTATGGTTATTATTATTCTGGTGAGAGCGACTCCGCTGTACTCGGTTGTACAGAAAAAGCTGGATAGGGTAAATTCCGTAGTACAGGAGAATGTAGCCGGAGCGAGAGTGGTAAAGGCGTACGGGCAGGAAGAATATGAAGTCCGGCGTTTTTACGGAGTGAATGAAGAACTGCGCCGGACAAATTTCCGCGTCTTAAAGCTGATGGCGCTGTTCGGTCCGGTTACGACGCTGGTTATGAACTTTGCGGTAATCGCGATTATTTATATCGGCGGTTTCCAGATTTCGATTGAAAATGCCGGAATGTCTACCGGTTCTATTATGGCAGCGATTACCTATGTTACCCAGATTTTATTTTCCGTTATGATGGTGTCAATGATGTTTCAGTCCGTATCCCGTGCGTTGGCGTCGGCTTCGCGTATTTCCGAAATTATGGACGCGGATCCGGTTATTTTAAGCGGCAGTAAGACAGAAGGCGCGGGAGGCGCGGCGGTGGAGTTTCGCGGAGTTTCTTTTCGTTATCCGGGAACCCAGGGCGAGCCGGTGTTAAAGAATCTTAATTTAAAAATAAAACAGGGCGAGACGCTTGCGATTATCGGCGAAACCGGATGCGGAAAGACGTCTCTTGTAAATCTTCTGCCTCGTTTCTACGACGTGACGGAAGGCACGGTATATGTGGACGGGGTTGACGTAAAAGAGTATGACCTTACCGAACTGCGAAAGAATATCGGTTATGTTATGCAGAAAAGCGAGCTGTTTTCCGATACGGTAGCCAACAATATCCGCTGGGGAGACGGGGAAGCGGACATAGATGCGGTTAAGGCAGCGGCGGAAACGGCGCAGGCGGCGGAGTTTATCGAAGGTTTTACCGAGCAGTATGACACTTTTATCGCGGAAAAAGGCGCTTCTCTTTCCGGCGGACAGAAACAGCGTATTTCCATTGCAAGGGCGATACTGCGGAAGCCGAAACTGTTGATTCTGGACGATTCCACTTCAGCGCTTGACCTGGTAACGGAAGGGAAGCTGCAAAAGGCGTTAAAAGAGAAAATGGATGATACGACAGTGATTATGATTGCGCAGCGTATTGCCAGTGTAAAGCAGGCGGACCGCATCGCGGTATTGGAAGAAGGAACGATTCTGCACTGCGGAACCCATGAGGAACTGCTGCAGTCCAGCCCGACGTATCGGGATATTTACGACTCCCAGATGAAGTCGGGTGCATACATGGAAGGAGGTGCCGCGCATGAGTAATCAGGCAGAAAGACCGAAAGAACAGCCGCCGCAGGTTGGATTCGGCGGACGCAGAGGGGGCCCGATGCAGGCGAGGATCAATAAAGAGAAACCGAAGAATATGGGAAAAACCATACTCCGGCTGTTAAAAGTCATCGGACGGAGCAAATATTTTTTAATCTGTCTGCTGCTTACGATGAGTGCGGTTACGGTAATGGATTTGTTCGGACCGACTCTGCAGGGAAATGCGATTGATACCATCCGTCTGGAAGACGGACGGTTTACGGTAGATTTAGGGGAAATGAAAAAGGTGCTGGCGCAGATGCTGCTTCTGTTTTCGGTCAGCGCGGTATTTACATATTTCCAGAGCATATTGTCGGCAAAGATTTCCCAGGACACCGTTTTTGCGATGCGGAATGACCTGTTTGCCAAAATCAGCCGTTTGTCAATTAAGAGTACCGACAGCCACCGCCATGGTGACCTGATGTCCCGTATGACAAATGACGTAGAGAATGTGTCCAACGCGGTTTCACAGTCGATTGCTTCGCTGTTTTCCAGCCTTCTGACCTTTGTAGGCGCTTTGATTTTTATGTTCCGCTGTAATGTGATTGTAACGCTGGTGGCGTTTATTACGGTGCCTATGACGATTTTTGTATCGACGAAGCTTGCTAAGTTTATGCGGCGGTATTTTGTGCAGCAGCAGATTCTTCTCGGTAAGTTAAACGGGGAAGTAGAGGAGATGGTAATCGGTTATAAAACGGTAGTCGCTTACGGAAAAGAACCGGAAACGATTGAGAGGTTTGGCGTAATCAGTGAGGATTTAAGAAAAACCAGCATCCGTTCCCGTGTATTCGGTTCAATTATGGGACCGTGCATGAACTTTTTAGGAAATCTTCAATATGTACTGGTTGCTTCCTTTGGTATTTTTTATGTAATTCGGGGAAGAATGACTCCGGGTGACATTCAGGCCATGCTTCAGTATTCCAGAAGGTTTAACCGCCCGATTAACGAAATCGCGAACCAGTATGCTTCGATTATGACGGCACTGGCAGGAGCAGAGCGTATTTTTGAAATTATGGATACCCCGGATGAAGTTGACGAGGGAACATTGGATATTTCGGCGGAGAGTATTCGCGGCAATATTGAATTTAAGGGTATTGAGTTTGGTTATGTACCGGGAGAACCGGTATTAAAAGGTTTGAATCTTTCCGTAAAGCAGGGACAAAAGATTGCGATTGTAGGCGCTACCGGTTCCGGTAAAACCACGATTGTAAATCTGCTGACCCGTTTCTATGAACTGGACGGCGGAAAGATTTATGTAGACGGCACGGATATCACGGAACTTCCGAAGAAAACTCTTCGCGAAGCGATTGGGATTGTACTGCAGGATACGGTGCTGTTTGCGGATACGATAGATGTCAACATTCGTTACGGAAAGCCTGAGGCGACCCAGGAAGAAGTGCGTTTTGCGGCGGAAACCGCAAAGATGGACGGTTTTATCAGACGTCTGCCAGACGGATATGACACGGTACTGACGGAAGGCGGCAGCAACCTTTCCCAAGGACAGCGCCAGCTTCTCGCAATTGCCCGTGCGGTAATTGCAAATCCGCGTATTTTAATTCTGGATGAAGCGACATCCAATGTCGATACGAGAACGGAAATGCACATTCAGCAGGCAATGCTGGAATTGATGAAGAACCGTACCAGTCTCATTATCGCACATCGTTTGTCCACAATCCGGGATGCGGATAAGATTGTGGTATTAAGGGACGGCGTAATCGTGGAAGAAGGC
This sequence comes from Lachnospiraceae bacterium, assembly GCA_022510665.1. Lineage (GTDB taxonomy): Bacteria > Bacillota > Clostridia > Lachnospirales > Lachnospiraceae > SIG307. Next base: position 74,171 of record JAFLSZ010000001.1, on the reverse strand, counting down.
AGCCACGACGAACTCCTGAAAAAGAAAGGAGAATACGAGAAGCTGTACCAGAATCAGTTTGCGGGAATTGCGACCTGATGCGGACGGTTTAGCGGCAAGGAGAATGCGGATGAAAAAGGGAATATGGTGGTTATCGGCCGGTCTTTCACTGGTACTGAGCCTGTTTATCATAGGAGTTTCGGTGGTTGGAACGCTTGCGTTCCGGCCGCTGTATTACGCGGATTTCAAGGGGCTTCATATCGCGGAAACGTCCGGCTATTCCGAGGAGGAAATCCGCGAGAATTATGACGCACTGATAGATTATAATATGGCATGGAAAGACGGGGAGCTTTCTTTTCCGACTCTGCCGATGTCGGAAAACGGAAAAACGCATTTTGAAGAAGTAAAAGAGATTTTTGACGTGTTTAAATACTTTGCCTTATTCGGCGGCATCCTTGGCGCCGCGGGAATTGTTTTTATGGCAAAAAAGAAAGAATACCGGTATTTGAAAATGACAGCGATTATTTCCTGCGGGCTTCCGGTTATACTGGCGCTGTTGGTTGCCGTAAGCTGGGAGCAGGTGTTTGTGCTGTTCCACAAACTGTTTTTCCGAAACGATTACTGGATTTTTGACAGCACCACCGACCCGGTGATTCTGCTTTTACCGGATGAGTTTTTTATGCACTGCGCACTGTTGATTTTTGGGGGTATACTGTTTGGCGCGGCGGTATGTATGGCGTTTTATCTTATAATCCGACGGAAAGAAAAAAGCACGGACAAATAGCAATCGTATAGGAGGAAAAAGCATGAGCGAAAAAAAAGAATATCGTCAGGAATATCTGACCGGTGAACGGGCGCTCTTTCAGGGAGAAAATCTCCGGATTGTTGATACCGTTTTCGCCGACGGCGAATCCCCTCTGAAAGAAAGCCATGATATTGAACTGCTTGGTTGTATGTTTAAATGGAAATATCCGCTTTGGTACGCGGAGAATATCACTGCCCGGAATTGTACATGGTTTGAAATGGGGCGTGCGGGTGTGTGGTATACCAAACATATTACGGTAGAAGACTCGGCCATTGAAGCACCGAAAAATTTCCGGCGTTGTGAGGACGTCGTGTTGAGAAATGTATCCTTTCCTAACGCGGCGGAAACTTTTTGGAGCTGTGACGGTGTTTCTATGGAACATATTACCGCCAAAGGCGATTACTTTGCCATGAACAGTCAAAATATGAAAATTTCGGACTTGACTCTGTACGGCAATTATTCTTTTGACGGTGCGAAAAATGTGGAAATCCGCGATTCGCGCCTGCTGTCCAAGGATGCTTTCTGGAACAGTGAAAATGTGACCGTGTACGATTCGTTTATCTCCGGTGAGTATCTTGGCTGGAACGCGAAGAATCTGACACTGATTAACTGTACGGTTGAAAGTCTTCAGGGGATGTGCTATATTGACAACCTTGTTATGAAAAACTGTAAACTGCTCAATACTACCCTTGCCTTTGAGTATTCCACCGTGGACGCGGATATCGTCGGAAAAATTGACAGTGTTTTTAATCCGTCAGGCGGTATCATTCGGGCGGATTCCATTACGGAACTGATAATTGAAAAAGACAAAGTGGAGCCTGACAAAACTAAAATTATTATCCGGCAGGGTGAAAGAAAATCGGCATGCGTGTGCGCATAGTTTGGAAGAGAAAATATAAAAAAGTTGACGGGGGCTCGCTATGAAATATGATTTTGATACACCGGTAAACAGAAGGAATACAAATTCATTAAAGTGGGACGTCGCCGAAAACGAGCTTCCCATGTGGGTGGCGGATATGGATTTTCCGACGGCGCCGGAAGTTCTGGCGGCTATTAGGAAGCGGGCTTCTCATGGTGTTTTCGGATATTCCGTGATTCCGGACGAATGGTATCAGGCATACACCTGCTGGTGGCAGAGGCGGCACGGCTTCACAATGCAGAAGGATTGGCTGGTTTTTTGCACGGGTGTTGTTCCCGCTGTTTCCAGCACGGTTCGCAAATTAACAACGCCTGCCGAAAAGGTGCTTGTGCAAACGCCGGTCTATAATATTTTTTTTAACTCTGTTTTAAATAACGGACGACAGGTTTTGGAAAGCAGTTTAAAATACGATGCCGGCAGGTATGAAATTGACTTTGAGGATTTGGAGCGGAAGTTGTCGGACCCGCAGACTTCGCTGATGATTCTGTGTAATCCTCATAATCCCGTGGGAAAAATATGGGATAAGGAGACGCTGCGAAGAATCGGAGAACTGTGCTTGAAACATCATGTGGTTGTACTGTCTGATGAAATCCACTGTGACCTGACCGACCCCGGACTAAACTATGTTCCGTTTGCGTCCGTATCGGAGGAATGCAGGGAGAACAGTATTACCTGCATCGCACCGACAAAAGCGTTTAATCTGGCGGGTATGCAGACGGCAGCGGTTATGATTCCGAATGAATCCCTGCGGCATAAGGTCTGGCGTGCGCTCAATACCGACGAGGTAGCCGAGCCGAACGCCTTTGCGGCAGACGCGGCGGTCGCGGCTTTTACGGAAGGCGAGGCCTGGCTGGATGAACTTAGGAAATACATTTTTGATAATAAAAAAAGAGTTGTCGGATTTGTGGAAGAAAAAATTCCGCAGATACGGGTTGTCCCTTCCTGCGCGACTTATTTATTATGGCTGGACTGTTCGGGTATACGGGGCTCCGTATCCGAAGCGGCACAATATATCCGAAACAAAACGGGATTGTATCTTTCGGAGGGCAGCCAATACGGAAGCTGCGGCGAAAATTTTCTGCGTATGAATATCGCCTGTCCGCGTTCCGTTTTGGAAGACGGCCTGAAGCGTTTACAGGAAGGAATCGCGTCTTATGAGCCGCTTTAATAAATAGCGGCTGTTACAAATCGACTGCCGCTCCGTTCAAAAAAATTTCAAAACCATCTTAACCGTTTTGCCCTTACACCGACTATATATATGAAGGCGCCTGAAAACGGAAACGGAGGGTTAAATGGAGCGTATGAAACTGGAAAAACAGATTATCGAAAATATGAAATCAATCTTTGGTTTTGCATTGACGAGACTCGGCAATGTGTGTGAAGCGGAATACCTGGCAAGCGATATTCTTTATGAGATTGTTAAATCTGCGGCGAATCTTAAAGATGAGGAACGTTTCTACGGTTTTATGTGGAAGATTGCAGAAAATACGTATATGGAGTATCTTCGCAGGAAGTCAAGGAACGCAGGCAAAACCGTCCCGCTTGATGAGAATATTTCCGACGAATCGGATTTCGCATCAGAGGAACTCATTCAAAAGGAAGAACTGAATCTGCTCCGTCGGGAGTTATCTCTGCTGTCAAAACAATACCGCGACACTACAGTCTTATACTATATCGAAAATCTCTCCTGCTCCGAAATTGCAGAAAAGCTGAATATCAGTGCGGAAATGGTAAAGTATTATTTGTTCCGCGCAAGGAAAATCATCAAGGAGGGCATGAATATGGAAAGACTATACGGAGAAAAGAGTTATCGTCCAAGCACTTTTGAAATTGATTTTTGGGGTTCAAAAGGGGGTGATAGCCGGGAATGGGCGGATTTTCAAAAGAGAAAAATCAAGGGCAATATTTTACTCGCAGCGTATTACAGTCCCGTAACGATTCAGGAAATCAGCGTTGAGCTTGGCGTATCGCTGCCATATCTGGAAGACGAACTCAACCTGCTCACGGAGCGTCAATACCTTGTGTGCAAGAACGGCAAATATCTGACAAATATTCCGATTTTTACACGGGATTGTACAAAGGCGATTGAAGAAAAAAGCAAAGAACTGACCAGAGTTACCGCTGAAAAGTTTCTGGCGGTTTCAGATGAATTTATCACACGTTTCGGCGCTCGATTTGACAATGAAAATCTTGCCCGTTTTCAGAAGGTGCTTTTATGTCTGCATTATTCGCTGAATGATACCGAGAACGATCTTGAAAAAAACTACGGCGAAGTGCCGGACGGCGGGCCGTATTCCTTCGTAAACGGAGGAGGAGGACACGGTATCATTTGGGGGAGAAGCACAGAAAACATTGGAAATGATGCGCTGTCGGATGGAATTTGCGGCATATATAACGGAAGTCCGTCAGGAGATGGGCGGGGCAGCGTGATTGCCATGAATTTCAAACAGACGCTCAACGCCCAACATTATATGGGAAATATGACCGAATCAGTCGTTTGTACAGCGGTCGATTGCTTTGATTCTTTGTCGAAAGAGTGGAAAGAACAAATGGAAACGCTCGGATACGCGAAGAATGGCAAAGCAAATTTTGCGGTGTGGGAGCACATGGAATACGAGGAACTTCGAACGATTCTTGGGGAATGTATCGCTATTGTATCGGAACTGAATCGTAAGACCTCCCAAATGGCGGCTGCCGTTACCGCTGACCTTGCCCCCGCGCATATCCGCAGGACTGCGGAACGTGTCGGCGCAGTTGTCTATCGCTTCAATGCCATCTCAAACCTCGTAGATACCTTGTTTGAAATGAATTGGCTCAAAGCGGTCGGGGACAATGAAAAACCCGCAATCTGTGTTGTGAAAAACTGAACATGATACCTCTTTTACAGAGGGCGTCGATACTTTCATTATTATTTGTGCCGCCGGCTTGGCGGCGGAACGGAGATTATTATGTATAAAGTTTATTGCGGAAAAGATGCTGCGATTGTGGAAAATGATGACCTTTCCATTATTTTTCTGCGTGTCGGGGACGAGAACCTCATCAGTATGTTAAAGCATTCTTCCATTGGTATAGTGGGCATTGTTTCGGGCTACGGCAGGAATTTCGAGGCACATGCGGATTATTGCTTCATCAACCCTGAAACAGGTATGAGATACTGCACCCGGCCGGAATTTTGTGACGAGTTAGAAAAGCATAAGAAAGACACCGTCTGCACAAATGATGCTCACGAGATGATATACACTACATATAACGGCTCGGTATATCGTTTACAAATTGCAGAAGAATTAGAAACCGATGAAATCCGCATGACAGATGAGGAAATTCAAAAGATGAGTTTATCCGATAAAATGAGGATGTGGAATTGCGGCAAAGAATTTGAGTGTTTTGATTTTGCTGTCCACGCAAATATAAATACCGAAAGATATTCCGCCATATTTAACGTTAACGCATCAAATAATTTATATTGCCGTTTCGGTATGCATGGATACTGTGACAAGGGCTACGCTATGCTTTCTACAATTTGTATCAGGCAAAATGAGTGCCGAATGATACCCGATAACACGGAAGCGCTGAAAGGCTACGTACCGAATGAAGGATATTTTGCGGATAATAGCTGTGCATTTCCGGCAGACGGCAGCTGGTACTGGTCGGTCAGAAATGTCGATGACAGCACGGTGTATCTGAACGGCTGCGGAGGAGATATCTACAAAATATGCCGTAGGTAAATTCCGGTTAATAGTTTAACGTACTCCGCGAAAGAATCTTTTGGTCGCATTCTTCCAAAACGGTCCGGTCCGCGGCGACGACGTAGAAAAACAGGGAAACCTGTTTTTCTTTTAAGTATTTTCCGTAAAGCCTGCCGTACATGGGAACCGGTGCGAGCGGTTCTTTTGTCGGAAAGTTCGGTCTGCCGTACTGGAGGTAAGACTGGGTAAAGCCGCCATCTTTATGAGAAGCTCCGTTGACGGTCAGTTCGGCGTCAATCCGGAAAAAATCATCTTCGTGCGCATACGTCTGTCCGCCCGTAATGTTTGTGATGTTCCATTCAAAAACCGCGTTGGCGCCGGTCAGTCCGAACTCGGAGAGAACCAGACTCCAGAAATCATATTTAGGAACTTCGGCAACCGCCGCGGTATCCGGAAACAGCGTGCCGTCCGGGTTTTGTATAAAGCCGTAAGGAAGCCCGTCTGCATCTTTTATAAGGTAAGCGCCGTAAAAGCTGTTGTAATAGGGCGAATCCGTGTCATAAAGTCTGCTGCATCCTTTGGTAAGGGAAAACGCAGGAAAGTTGTACAGGATAGTCAAAGACAGGGAAGGATTTCCGGTAAAATGCCGGAATCCGCTGTCCGCGCAGAAAGTCATAACAAAAGGATACCAGTCCGAACGGAGTGTAGAAAGGCCGCCCGGAACGGAAAGTGTAATTTTTTCTTCTGCCATAATACTGTCGGCCTTGTTCATTTTACTGTAAACCGACATTACCGCCATGCTGTAAAACACATTGGCGGCCGGTGACAGTAAGAACAGGAGAAACAGGGCGGATACTTTTCCGAATACTCTTTTTTTTACGGTAATCTGAAATGTTCTTTTCTTCATAAAGCTCCTTTGTCTTTTTACTTTTCTTTCTTTATCTTGGCATAACTCAGAAGAAAATACAAGCCTTTCTTGAATTTTTGCATTTGTCCAAAGGGAAGCCTTTGCCGCGGAATATTTGCAAAAAAAGTGCGCATACTGCATTTGACAAAGGAGGGAATGCAATGCTTGGCTTTTTAATTGCGATTATTTCCGGTGCGCTTATGAGCATTCAGGGGGTATGGAATGCGGGTGTGACAAAGCAGACAAGCATCTGGACGGCGGCGGGTTTTGTACAGCTTTCCGCCTTGTTTGTGTGTATTATGGCATGGTTTGTTTCCGGAAAAGAAAAGGGGGTGCGCTCCCTGTTTGCGGTCAGTCCGAAATACTTTCTGCTTGGCGGAATCCTCGGCGCGTTTATTACGTTTACGGTAATTAAAAGCGTGGAGATGCTCGGACCGGCAAAATCGGCGATGTTTATTGTGACGGCGCAGCTGATTGTCGCTTATGTGATAGAACTGTTCGGACTGTTTGGCGTGGAAAAAGTGCCTTTTTCATGGCAGAAACTTTGCGCGGCGGCGGTTACTGTCGGCGGAGTTATCTGGTTTAAATCTTCGGGCGCGGATTAAGTAAGGGAAACCACTTGTTTTTTTGCGCTTTATCCGCTAAAATAGAAAAGGAGAGAACAGGTCCGTGCGCGTCCCGCAGGGAGGTAGCGATGGACAAAAAACAAAAAAGGAAGATAGGCGTTATTGCCTGTTTTATTATCGTCTGCGGCGCGGTTTCTGTCGGCTCGTATTACGCGGCACGGCAAAAAGAACTTATCGTGCTGCGGGGGCAGGAAAGTGCCGGAGACGGCGTAACGGAAACCGGACAGAAAGAGGACAGGACCGCAGAAACGGCGGATACCGCTAAGGCGGACATTTCCCCGGTGCCGGAGAAGGAGCTTTGCGTGTATGTCTGCGGAGCGGTGGCAAAGGAAGGCGTCTATTTTTTCACCGAAGGCAGCCGGATGGTTGACGCAGTCAGCGCGGCAGGCGGTTTTACGAAAGAGGCGGACAGTACCTATCACAATCTGGCGGCATATCTTGCCGACGGACAGAAGATTTATGTCCCGACGGTTTTAGAAACGAAGGAACTTACCGCGGCGGAGCGTATCGGCGGTACGGAAGGAGCATTACAATCCCAAGGGGACGCTGCTCTGTCGTCGGGGAAGGTGAATATTAATACGGCAGATAAGGAGTTGTTAATGACGTTGGACGGCATCGGGGAAGCCAAAGCGGAAAGTATTCTTGCGTACCGTCAAAAGGCAGGGCCGTTTCGGAGCATAGACGAGTTAATAAACGTAAACGGGATAGGGCAGACAATGTTTGAACGGGTGAAGGATAAGATTACAGCGGAATGAAGAGGTGTCGGTGTGAGCAAAAAGGTTTTGGTAGTGGATGACGAAAAACTGATAGTCAAAGGAATTAAGTTCAGCCTGGAACAGGAGGGGCTTTTGGTGGACTGCGCTTATGACGGCGAAGAAGCGCTGGCGGCGGTTCAGGAAAATTCATACGATGTCATTCTTTTGGATGTGATGCTGCCTAAGCTCTCCGGGTTTGAGGTGTGCAGTCAGATCCGTGAGTTCTCCGATGTACCGATTGTGATGCTGACGGCAAAAAGCGAAGATATTGACAAGATTATGGGACTGGAATACGGTGCGGACGATTATATTACGAAACCGTTTAATATTCTGGAGGTAAAGGCGCGTGTCAAGGCGATTCTGCGCCGCAGCGGAAAGCGCGATACGGACGGACAGAGGCTTTCGTTCGGGGCCATCAGTCTGGAACGCGAAGGCAGGAGGGTGTTTTTGAAAGGGCAGGAAGTGAATCTTACCGCAAAAGAGTTTGATTTGCTGGAGCTGCTTATGACGAATCCGAATAAAGTATACAGCCGGGAGAGTCTTCTAAACATTGTCTGGGGTTATGAATATCCGGGAGATGTAAGAACGGTGGATGTGCATGTGAGAAGGCTTCGCGAGAAGATAGAAAGTAATCCGAGCGAGCCGGTCTATATACATACAAAATGGGGGGTTGGCTATTTTTTCAAAGATTAAAGAAAAGCTGAAGGCGTGGAAAAGTATGCGCGTTCATCTGCTCTGCGCGCTGATTTTGGTGGGGATACTGCCGTTGTACGCGGGACTGCGTGCGATGAAGGCACTGTATTGGAATTACAGCTACGAAAAGCGGCTGGAACAGATTAAAGAGCAGGGAACGACCTTAGCGGGGCAGATAGCGCAGTCAGGCTATCTGGAACAGCAGATGCAGCCCGAATTGTCCGCCAGGTTACAGGCGGCAGCCGAACTCTATAACGGACAGATTATTCTCGTAAACAGCAATCTTCTTATTGTAAAAGACACTGCGGGGCGCGAGGAAGGGAAAACCCTCATTTCGGAGGAGCCGATTTACGCGATGCGCGGTGAACCCCAGACGTATTATGACAAAGAAGACAGGATAGAGGAAGTCACGCTTCCGATTGTGCTGGGATTAAACGGCGAAAACGGCGGTCAGGTAATCGGCGCGATAGTAATAAAGGCCTCGATGGCAGACATTGTGGAAGCACAGGAACTGTTTGAGGAAAATATTGTTGTCCTGATGATAGGGGCGACCATACTTCTTTTGGTGACGGCGCTTTTCGTATCCGGAGGCATGACAAAGTCTTTACGCAAGCTTTCGGGGCGGATTGAATACATTACGGAAACATATGACGGAACCCAGATTATCGAAACGGAAAGTTATCTTGAGGTAGAGCAGATTGCGGAAGCGTTCCGGCGTATGATGGAGAAGATTACCGCGACGGAAAATTCCAGACAGGAGTTTGTTTCCAATGTATCACATGAGCTAAAGACGCCTCTGACGGCGATTAAAGTGCTTTCGGACTCCCTGTTGTTAGAGCCGGACGTTCCGATAGAGATGTATCAGGAGTTTATCGCGGATATTAATTCCGAGATAGACCGGGAGGCAAAGATTGTCAATGATTTGCTTTCTCTCGTAAAGTTAGATAAAACTTCGGGCGAAATGCACATTGCCGAGGTAAACATCAACGAACTTTTAGAAATTATTATGAAGCGGTTAAAACCGCTTGCATTAAAACGCGGGATTGAGATGGTATTTGAAAGCTATCGCACGGTGCTTGCCGAGATAGACGAGGTTAAGATGTCGTTAGTCTTCTCGAATCTCATTGAAAACGCGATTAAATACAACCGGGACGGCGGCAGGGTAACGGCTTCACTGAATGCCGATCATAAGTATTTTTATGTGAAGATAGAAGATACCGGCATAGGAATCCCGGAGGAGGAGCAGGGCTTTATTTTCGAGCGTTTTTACCGGATAGATAAAGCACGATCCAGAGAAACCGGAGGTACGGGTCTGGGGCTTTCTATTACGAAAAGCGCCGTACAGATGCACAAAGGCTCAATAAAAGTACAAAGCGTACCGGGTGTCGGTTCTGTTTTCACGGTACGGGTTCCGCTCAATTTTGTGCTGACAGTGCAGTAAGGGGGCAGACATGAAACAAAAGCGATGGATTTTGGCTGTTTTTTTGCTTTTCTTGTTCGCCGGCTGTAACAAAAAACCACAGCCGACGGTATGGGAAGGCGATGTATTGGTCTATTATCTGGATGCAGAGGAGATAAAGGTGGTAAAAGAAGGTTATATGCCGGTTTCGACAGAGGGAGAACCGATGGTACGGGAACTGCTTACGCATATGCAGGAGCCTTCTTATGAGGAGCATGTTGCGGCGATTCCGGAAACGGTGAAGCTGCCGGAAATCAGTATGGGAAGCAACGGGCTTGCGACGCTGCAGTTTGACGAAACCTATGACACGGTATCGGGAATCCGTGAGGTATTGATGCGTGCCGCGGTTGTGAAAACGGTTTGTCAGGTGCCGGAGATTGATTCGGTAGAGTTTTATGTAATGGGGCAGCCGCTTATGGGAACGCAGAATACGCCTGTCGGCATTATGAAACCCGAAGATTTCATTGATAATACGGGGCCGGACACGGACGATTATCAATACCTGTACACTACGGTCTATTACGCGAATGAAACGGGAGATGCGCTGATTGCGTCAAATCTCAAAATTCCGTACAGGGTTTCGGAAACGGAAGAACAGGTCGTGCTGCGCCAGCTGATTGCGGGCCCGGTAGAAGACGGATTATATCCGGTGCTTTCGGAAAAGACAGAGGTGGTGAGCGTGTCCACAAAGGACGGAATATGTTATGTTGATTTGAGCGGGGGCTTTTTGGACAAGCTGCCGGAGGTATCGGAGGAAGTTACGATTTATTCCGTTGTCAACAGTCTGGCGGAACTTCCGGGAATTTACCGGGTGCAGTTTTATGTTGACGGAGCGCAGAAAAAGCTGTATCAGACAATGGACCTGACGCTGCCGTATGAGCGTGATTTAAATGTGATTGAAAAAGAATAGGAAAGGAGTTTTGATGATAGGGCAAAGGAGTGTTTTTTTGAAACGGCCGGCGGTGCTGTGTGCCGCCGTATTCGCCGTTGGTATGTTATCGGAGCGGATGCGCTTTTTCGCTGTATTCGGAATGGGGCTGTTTCTTTTTTTGGCGGAAGTCTTAGTGTATTATAAAATGAGAAAAGAGAAACGGAAACCGTCTTTCGGGGACAGGCTGCTCTTTGCCGCGCCGTTGTGCCTGCTTTTTGGCTTTGGGGTAATGAGCGGTGAGAGAACGGAGTATAACAGGCGTGCGGCGCGCTTTGAAAAAAGTATGGAGGACGGCGGAAAGATATGGGTAACGGGAACCGTTACCCACATGAGAGCATCAAAAACCGGAGTCCGTTTTGAACTGGAAGGGGCAAAAGCCGCGCCGGATTCTTCGGAAGGAGAGTACCGTAAGGTCGGAACATTGCTTGTTTACATGGACGGCTTTGCGGCGGAAAACGGAACGATAAAAGACGGGCAGCAGGTGCAGCTGTACGGAAAAGGCAAAGGGATAGAAGCCGCGGGAAACCTTGGGCAGTTTGATGCCGGACAGTATTATTTTTCTCTTGGAATCACGGGGACGCTTACGGCGTCGTCCGTCAGGATTACGGATTTTTCTTATCATCGCTTAAATCAGGCATTTTTCATGGCAAAAAACAAATTACAGGAAAGCTATCTGATCTACCTCGGGGAAGACCGCGCGGGGATAGTTTCTTCGATGCTTTTGGGGGAACGCGCGCTTTTGTCGGAGGAAACAAAGGAGTTATACCGCCGCGGGGGGATTTCACATATCCTCGCGATTTCGGGACTGCATGTGTCGTTGCTCGGTATGGCGGTATATCGTTTCCTGCGCCGTACTCCGCTTGGCAGAAACGGAGCGATTCCCGCCGCGTGTGCCTGTGTGATTCTGTACGGAAAATTTGTGGATGCGGGAACTTCTACGAAACGGGCCGTCATTATGTTTTTTCTGCTTCTTTTTGCAACGGCGCTCGGCAGGACATACGATACGCTTTCGGCAATAGCGGTCAGCGCGGTGTTAATTTTGCTTCAAAGTCCGGGAGCCTTGTATACGGCATCTTTTCAACTTTCTTATGCTGCTGCCTATGGTGCGTCGGTGCTTACGGGCATATTAAATAAGCAGGAAGGGGTTTTATTAAAAGGAAAGGCGGCGTGGGCAAAAAAGGGAAAGAGTATTGTCTTGTCCGGTATGGCGATTCAGCTTGTAACGCTCCCTGTCACGGCGCTGCACTATTTTGAGTATCCCCTTTACGGATTTTTTCTCAATCCGTTTGTCGTACCGCTTATGACAATTCTGCTTATCTGTGCCCTTTTAGCGGGTATCGGCGGACTGTTTAGCGCAGGGCTCGGATATTTTTTCGCGGGCGGCGTATACGCGATTTTATGGCTGTATGAAACGCTTTGTAAATTTGTTTCAAGGCTTCCGTTTTCTATGCTGCTGTTCGGAAAGCCTGCCTTGTGGCAGCTTGTGCTTTACTTTGCCGTGCTGGCAGGAAGTGTGTTTGCGCTGCAAAGTACAAAAAAGCGGGAACGTAAAAGACGCTTGGGCGCCGTGCTTCTTTTTCTTCCGGTCATTCTTCTGCCCCTGCCCTGTGCGGCGTTTGAAGCGGTATTTCTGGATGTGGGGCAGGGGGACGGAATCGTTTTACGGGAGCGTTTCGGCGCGGTGATTACGGTAGACGGCGGAAGTTCGGATGTAGGGAGCGTCGGAAGTACGCGGCTGATTCCTTATTTAAAAGCGAGCGGAATCCGTGTCATCGACTGTGCGGTAATCAGTCATACGGACAGCGACCATATCAGCGGAATCCGCGAACTTTTAACAAGAATGCCGTCATATTCTTCGTACCGCGCTGCGGCTGCGGGATATCAGGGAGAGATTTTAATTAAAAGTATTGCGCTGCCGCTTTTGGAGGAACCGGATTCCGCCTATCTGGAGCTTGTAAAAAGCGCCGAAGAAAAGAATGTGAAGGTATTGTATTTATCCGCGGGAGACTGCCTTTTGCCGGGGAAGAAGTTTTCTCTTTCCTGTCTGGCGCCAAAGGAAGGCGCGGTATTTTCCGACAAAAACGCCTCGTCCATGGTATTGCTTGCCTCTTACGGAGAGTTTGATTTAATGCTGACCGGAGATATTGATGCGGCGGGAGAAAGAAGTCTTTTAGCGCGGCAGGAACTAAAAGAGCGCTCCGTTGAGGTATTAAAGGCGGCGCATCACGGTTCCGCGAGTGCATCTTCAAAGGAGTTTATTACAAAGCTGCGGCCGGTGTTTTCCGTTATTTCCTGCGGAAAGAATAACCGGTACGGGCATCCGCACGAAAAAACTTTGGAAACGCTTTACGGGGCGGAAAGCAGGGTGCTGCGGACGGACGAAATAGGCTGTATTACCGTAAAGGTGGGAAAAAGCAGGTATCGGATATGTTATGGGGTGAAGGAAAAAGTTTTGTATAAGAAAAAATCAAAAATCCCCTTGCTATTTTGACGCAGTTCATGTACAATAGATAAAGTTAAAGGAGTGCCTATGAAGGGAATAAAAGAGCATATCAAAACCGGACAGTACAAGACCGTATATCTGCTTTACGGGACGGAAACGTATCTGCGCCGTTTTTATACTTCCAAATTGAAAGCGGGAGCGCTCGCGGGCGGGGACGAGATGAATTTGTCCGTATTTTCCGGAAAAGATACCGACTGGAATGAGGTCAGGAATCTGGCGGAAACGATGCCTTTTTTCGCGGAACACCGCGTCATTGTTTTGGAAAATACAGGAGCGTTTAAAAACGCGTGTGACTTTGCGGATGAGATTTCCCGCATCCCGGAAAGCGCGGTACTCATTTTTAACGAAACCGAGGTGGATAAGCGGAGCCGGATGTTTAAGGCCGTGAAAGAACACGGCTACGTCTGCGAAATGAACGGCCTTGGTGAAAGCGATCTTATGCTTTGGAGCGCACAGCTTTTAAACCGGGACGGGAAGAAAATCAGCAAAGACGACTTGCGTTTTTTTCTGGAACGTGTCGGAAGCGATATGGAGAATATAGAGAGCGAAGCGGAGAAGCTGGTCTGCTATACCGGTGAACGGGAGGTTATCACGAAGGAAGATATTCTCGCGGTGACGGTGGAACAGATTTCCGGAAAGATTTTTGCCATGATCGACGCGCTTGGGGCTAAGGATAAAAAGCTTGCCTTAAAGCTGTATCACGATTTGCTTGCCGTGCGGGAGAAGCCGATGACGGTACTGTATCTGATGGTGCGCCAGTGCAATATGATTTTGCAGGCGGCGGAGATGAACAGACAGGGGCTTGACCGTTCCGCCATTGCTTCTAAAGCGGGGATGCCGCCGTTTGCGGTAGGGAAGTGCCTTTCGCAGGCAAAGAATTTTACCAAAGAGCAGCTCTTTCGTCTGGTTACTTACGGAACGGAGCTGGAGGAGCAGATTAAAACAGGGCGTATTGACGAGCGTATCGCAGTGGAGTTGTTTCTGCTGAATGCCGTCGGCGCATCATAGCGGGTATTACAGCATTTGCTGTTACCATAGATTATACGGAGTGGTATCGAAGAGGCCGTAACGAGACTGACTCGAAATCAGTTGTACCGCAAGGTACCGTGGGTTCGAATCCCACCCACTCCGCTTTTGCAAAGAAGGACTTACCGAATGGCAGGTTCTTTTTTCATGTTATAGAAAACGTAAGCAAAACAGATGGACGGTGCTATTGTAATATTTGAGAATTAAGTAAAATTTGTGAAAAGCGGTTTCAGATACAGGAGAGGAGGAAGCAGATGACAAAAATTCTTTTGGTGGAGGATGACGAGGCAATTGTAAAGTCGTTGACGGAGTTTTTAAAAATGGAAGGATTTGCCGTGACGAACGCAAAAGGGCAGTCCGATGCCCTGCGTCTTGCGGGGGAAACGGAGTTTGATTTGGTACTGCTGGATATTTCGCTGAGGGACGGCAACGGGTTTGTGGTCTGTTCCGCCTTAAAGCAGGACAGGGATATTCCGGTCATTTTTCTGACGGCTTCGGGAGACGAACACAGTGTAGTGGCGGGACTTGAAATGGGGGCCGACGATTATATTGCCAAACCGTTCCGGCCGAGGGAACTGGTATCCCGTATCCGCACCGTACTGCGTCGGACGGGAAAGGGAAAACAGGTACTCGAAATCGGCGGGGTTTATCTGGATGCCGAAAAAGGAGCTGCCTTTAAAAACGGAGCCGATTTATGCCTTTCGGCGTTAGAATACCGTCTGTTATCCGTGTTTTTTCATAACAAAGGCGTTGTGTTAAGCCGGACAAAGCTGTTGGAGGAAATCTGGGACGCGGCAGGAGAGTTTGTAAACGACAATACGCTGACGGTTTATATTAAGCGGCTGCGGGAAAAGATTGAGGAGGACGCGGGAAATCCTTTGATTATAAAAACGGTACGCGGAATTGGGTATAAGGCGGGAGAATAAAAGTACAAAGCGTAGGGAAGAAAGAAGCAGGCAGGAAAAAAGGAAAACAGGAGGGATAGTGATGAAACTTCTAAGGAATGCGGAACTGCGTATACAGTTCGTGGTTTATATGCTTTTTACCGCCGTGGGGACAGGACTTGCCCTGTGGGCGGCGCCGCAGAAGTCTCTTTTGTTTTTGGTATTGTTTCTGGCGATGGCGGGATATCATTTTTATGTGACAAAGCAGCGCTACGTCCGGCTTGAACGACTCTGTACGGAGATTGACGCGATTTTGCACGGCTCGGAACAGAAGACGCTTTCCGAATACAAGGAAGGGGAACTGAGCCTTTTGCGGAGCGAAATAATGAAACTGGTAATACGTTTACGGGAGCAGAACGACCTGATGCGCAGGGACAAGGAGCGTATGGCGGATTTGATTGCGGATATTTCCCATCAGCTCCGTACGCCGCTTACGGCGCTGCATCTGACGCTGGCTTCGATGGGGGGAGAGGAAGGAGAGGACATCCGGAAAGAGCATTTATTGGAGCTTCGTAAACTGATAACGCGAATTGACTGGCTCGTAGAATCATTGTTAAAGATTGCGCGTCTGGACGCCGGTATGATTCAGTTTCAAAAGCAGAGGGTTTCTTTCGGGGAATTGTTGAAAAAGGCGGCGGAGCCGTTTGAAATTTCGATGGAGGTACGGGAGCAAAAGCTTGCGGTATCGGCGGAGGGTGGTTTTACGGGAGATTTGTCATGGACGGCGGAGGCAGTCGGAAATGTTATGAAAAATTGCCTTGAACATATGAAAGACGGCGGGACTTTATTCGTTACGGCAAACGAGAACGCGCTTTATTCCGAGATTTTAATCCGGGATGAGGGAGAGGGAATAGCAAAAGAAGATCTGCCCCGCCTGTTTGAACGCTTTTATAAGGGGAAAAATTCCGGTGAACAGAGTATCGGTATCGGGCTTGCTCTTTCGCGCATGATTGTGACGGGGCAGAATGGGATAATAAAGGCGGACAATCATCCGCAGGGCGGCGCTGTCTTTACGATTCGTTTTTATAAAGGCATTATATAGATTTTTTCGTTTTATGTTTTTTGCGTTTTTTCGGAAAGTGACGATTTTGTAATAAAAAAGTCATGGCGGTGTCACTCCGGAGTGTTAGACTGTATACAGAAAGGAGCGGCATTTTATGGAAATTTTAAGAGTGGAAAATCTGACAAAGAAATACGGGAGCGGAGAAAATGAAGTCCGTGCATTGGACGGAATCAGCTTTTCGGTGGAAAAAGGGGAGTTTGTTTCGATTATCGGGCCGTCCGGTTCCGGGAAATCAACCCTGCTGCATATTTTGGGCGGTGTGGATCGTCCGACTTCCGGAAAAGTGTTTATGAACGGGCAGGACGTCTACTCGGTGGGAGAGGAAGAACTTTCGATTTTCAGGCGGCGGGAAGTGGGACTGATTTATCAGTTTTATAACCTGATACCGGTTTTAAATGTAGTCGAGAATATTACGCTTCCGGTTCTGATGGACGGGCGGCGTGTGAATGAAGAACGCTTAAAGGAGCTGTTGGAGAGCCTGCGGCTGACCGGGCGGGAAAATCATCTGCCGAACCAGCTTTCGGGCGGACAGCAGCAAAGAGTGTCAATCGGAAGGGCGTTGATGAACGCGCCCGCAGTTGTGCTCGCGGATGAGCCGACCGGAAATCTGGACTCAAAAAATTCCCAGGAGATTGTGGAACTTCTGAAGATGTCAAACGAGAAGTACGGGCAGACACTTTTGGTGATTACCCACGATGAAAATATTGCCCTTCAGGCGCATCGCATGATTGCGATTGAGGACGGAAAGATTACCCGTAACGAGGTGATCCGCAGATGAATATTTTCTCAAAAGTAACATGGAAAACGATGAAAAAGAACCGTGTCCGGACGCTGGTTACTATTGTCGGCGTAATTCTTTCCACTGCCATGTTTACGGCGGTTACAACATTTTGTTCCAGTCTTATGGAGTTTAGCAGGCGTACCTGTATCTATCGTGAAGGAAACTGGCATATTCTGGTACAGGACGCGGATTCCCTGCTTTACGCGCAGATGGCCAGAGATAAGGATACCGTGATGCTCGGAAGCGCCGGGCAGTTAGGATACGCGGCGGTTGAAACCGAAAATGATCAGAAGCCGTATTTGTACATTTTGGAGGCGGACGCGGTATTTCTGGAACAGATGCCGGTGCATATTATTAAGGGCAGGCTTCCGGAAGAGGATACGGAAATTTTGCTGCCGTACCATTTATACGCAAACGGCGGTTTTTCCGCGGAATTAGGAGACGTGTTGGAACTTTCCGTCGGGGAACGCCGGATGGAAGAGGAAAAACTGGGACAGGGAACAGGTTACATTGACGGGGAAATCCTGACTTTGCAGACAGAGAAAACGTATACGGTGGTCGGTTTTTACGAACGTCCGTCATATTCACTTGAAGGGTATAGTGCGCCGGGCTATACGGCGCTTACTTATTCCGACAAAGGGGTACAGGCAGAGAAAGAATATTTTTTATCGGTTCTTTTACGCAGACCGGGAAAAACAATCGACGATTATGATGAGCGGAACGGTCTGAGGGAGGCTTCGGGCGCGGTGAAGCTGAACTGGGATGTGCTGATGTTTTCGGGGGTATGGAGATACAACAATATTATGCCTTTTGTAGGCGGAATGGCAGTCGTTTTAAGTATATTGATTTTAATGGGTTCGGTATCCCTGATTTACAGTGCTTTTTCAATTTCGGTCAGCGAACGGACAAAACAGTTCGGGCTGCTGTCTTCCGTAGGCGCGACAAGACGCCAGATACGCCGCTGTGTGTTTTCGGAGGCCGGAATCGTATCCGTAATCGGCATTCCTCTCGGTCTGCTTTCCGGAGTGGCAGGTATGGGAGTTACGCTTGCTCTGGTAGGAGATTTATTCCGTCATATCATAGATTCGCCTTATGCCATGCGGCTGTCGGTTTCGGCGCCGGCGCTTTTGGCGGCGGCCCTGATTGCACTTTTTACGGTGTTTCTGTCCGTATGGATACCGGCAAAACGCGCCACGAAAGTAACCGCGATAGAGGCGATTCGGCAGGGGAAAGAAATTACCGTGCGCGGGAAGACGGTAAAAACGTCAAAATTGGTTTACGCTCTGTTTGGGCTGGAAGGCGCGCTCGCCCAAAAGTATTTTAAGCGGAGTAAAAGGAAATACCGTACGACGGTAATATCTCTTACGCTTAGTATTGTTCTGTTTGTTTCAAGCAGTGTTTTTGGCCGTGAACTTTTTGATACCGTATCGACCGGGTTGAGTCCGTCAAAAATTGATGTTCTGTATTATATGCCGGGAGAAATGGAGATTGAGGAACTCACGCAGTGGTTTTCGAGCATTGAAGGTGTGAAAGAGATGACGCACAATACCATAAGGACAGGATATATGATTTTAGAGGAGGATAAGCAGACCGGGGAATACAAAGAGTATTTGGAAAAGAGTAAATCGACCGGACCTTCCGGCTGGACGGAAGAGAAAACAGAGGAGACTCAGACCATAGGCATATATTATCTGGCGGAGGAGTTATACCGTCGGTTGGCAGTCGAATGCGGGATTTCCGCGGCGGAATACGAATCGGAGAATCCGCCGGCGGTTGTGCTGAACCGCCGTGCCTTAACGCTGTATATTTATAACAAGGCGAATGAAATGGAGCGGATAACGTATGAACTTCCGATTTTAAAGCCGGAGGTTTCCGAAATTACCTGCCGCGGAATTGAGACGGCGGGGGAAGAGGCATTGGAGCCGTACAGCGTGCGGATTGGCGGGAAAATTGAGGAAATACCTTCCGGGATATATGTATATACGTACAGTTATGAAGGGATACTGCTGTTTTATCCGGAGAGGGCCAGAGTACCTAAGGAAGAAGACCATACTATATTTTGCTTCAAGGCGTCCGACTATGAGACGATGATTCAGGGTTTAAAGCAGGTTTTAAAAGAAAATACATTGACTAACGGCGACTATAATATTGTGGATTTCGTGGAGCAGGAGAAAGAAAAACGTGATATGGTTGTGTTGGCAAACGTATTCTCGTATGGATTTATTACGTTGATTTCCCTGATTGCCGTAGCAAACGTATTTCATACGATTTCCACGAATATTGCCCTGCGCCGCCGTGACTTCGCGATGCTTCGTTCGGTCGGCATGACTGCAAAGGGGCTTTTCCGAATGATGTTTTACGAATGTCTTTTGTACGGTTCAAGAGCGTTGTTGTTCGGACTTCCGTTGTCTCTTTGCATGGCACTCCTTATTCATCGCGTAACAAGCAACGCGGTAATATCGGGCTTTACCGTACCGTGGGCCGCAATGGGGATTGCCTCGTTCAGTGTGTTTGTGGTAGTGTTTGCAACGATGCTGTATGCCGTGAACAAAATTAAGCAGGACAATCTGATGGATGACCTGAAAAACGAGAATATATAGTTGTTAAATTAAGGTTTAATTTTAATGTGCTCGGCGAACTGCTCATAAAACGGCGTGTCCGCGTCATAGGGCGTAAAGAAAAAGGTTTTTAAAAAAGAGGTAGTAAGTGCGGACAGTTCCGCGTGGTCGGAGGCTTTTTGAATACGCTGTTTCGTTTCGGTTATCAGCCGGTTCCAGCGGATCAGAAAGCCTTCGTACTGCTCTGTATTGGGGAGAGCAAGCCATTTTTTTATTTTTATCTTAGGAGCGGCCGGGTTCGGACATTCATGAATCTGCAGAATGTAATATAAGGCGTCGTCTTTAAAATAACGAGCCAGAGGAAACAGACGGCAGAGTCCGGGACGGCAGTCATGGATACCGCATCTGCCGTTTTCTTCCAAGAACGGGCATGCCTGTGATTGTCCGGAAAAGTTTAAGTGGGGGAGCAAAAGTCCGTCCGACGGTGCAAGAGCAACCAGCCCCTTTTTGTAAAGTTCTTCAAAGGAAAGCCGCAGACAGGCGGTGAGCCGGTAAATATCATACGGGTCCAGAGTAATCGTATCTTCCGCGAAGCGGCAGCAGGAAGCGGCGCCCGCGCAACCGTCACAGCCAAGTCTTACCATGTCGTTTTTCGTATATAGTTTTCCGTCTGAGATTTCTTCTAAGTTCACTTTATGTTCCATGTCATATTCCTTTCTTGCCGGACTTATACGGTTTAGAAAAAGAGCAGATAGTAATAGGTCGGCAGGGCATAGCGTACCGCTTTAATCCAAGGGAAAAAGGCGGATAAGTCCACAATGACCGGCGTGAAAACGAGGGTGCATAAGAGCAACATCGGAAACGCGGCGCAAAGCATTGTGTGGCTCCGGATGATTGTTCCGAGCAAAGCATAAAAAACAAGTAAAACAAGCAGATAGCAGAATAATGATATCAATTCCCGCAAAATGCCGCCCATACAGCCCGAAACGCCTAAGGAGAGCAGAAAAACAAAACCTGCCGGAAGCAGATAGGAGAGCATTGTAAGGCTCATGCAGACAGGACGCTTTATGCCGCGCAGTTTTTTGTACAAGCCGTTTTGGAGGTCTTCGTGCAGTGTCAGCAGCGCAAGAAAACCGCACAGAAGCAGAAAGACGGAGGCAAAACCGCGAAACAGTGAAAACGCGGCCGGAGCAGTACCGCCTGCGGTTTCGTCGGAACCGTTGGCGGAAAGAAACGTAACTTCAAAGGTAAACGTATCCCCGTCAAGCAGGTGTGCGCGGTAGTTTTGTTCAATGTATTCTTCCGTGACCGGCGGCAGGGAGAAAGCAGCGGCGGCATTCCTGTCAAACGGGAGGTCGCCCGCGTCGGCAAGCGTTTCTTTCAGAAGATGAAGAGAATACTCTTCAAACAGGTTTGCATAGACAAACTCGTTTAAAATGCCTTTGCAGGTGGTGTTTTCGGAAACGAGTACCGTAATCAGGTTCTTTGTATGGCTCCGGTCGAGTTCTTTTTCTAAAGGTTTTTGAAACAGATAGCCGCATTCGATTTGACCGTTTTGGACAAGCCTTGTGAGCTCTTCCTGTGAGGAGACTTCAAAAAACCGAAAAAGAGAGTCGTTTCCTTCGGTCAGTTTGCGACAAAGGTTTTCGGTGAGCAAATCATCTGTTTCCGAGCAGACACCCACCGGAATACGGGAGTCGGTTTCGCCGGAAAACGCTTGGGAGAGCGCAAAAAGAAAAACAGGAAACAGAAACAGCAAAAGTACAAAAGCTTTACTTTTCAGCGGCCGTTTTAATTGTAAAAGAAAGAAAACCGGGTAATTCATGCGCGTGCCTCCTTTCTTCGAAAAAAGGAAATAAGCCATAAAAGCAGGCAGAGCGCTGCGGTATGTGTCAAAATAAGCAGGATGTCCTGCGTTCCGAGCGCCTCTCCGAAGAACTTCCTAAACCCTAAAAGGCAGGCGCCGAGCGGAAGAAACGGAGTAAGCGAAGAAAACGAGGCAGGTAAAAAAGCATAAGGGAGAAAGCCTCCCGAAAGGAAAATCATAAAAAGGCCCAAAAAGGAAAATGCCAAAAGTCCGCGGCCGGCGTTTTGAAACAGTGAAAATATCACCTGCGTGAAAACGGAAAGGCAGAGTACAACGCAAAACAGGAACGCGGCCAATATCGGAGAGAAGGACACTTCCGGCAGTAATAGGGAAGCCGCGGCGCAAAGCAGAGCAGCCGCGAGCAGATAAAACAGTAGCAGGGGTAAAAACAGGCTTGCCTCTATGCAAAAAGAACCGATTCCGTGTCGGCGAAGCTGGTCGGAAAGGGTTTTCGGCAAAGCGTTGCAGAGAAAAGTTCCCATGCCTGCCCCGAAAAACAGCAAAAGGCATAAAAACAAGGTGCCTCCGTAGTATTCGGGGAGGGAAAGCTCTCCGGTTGCCGTAGTGGAATGCGCGGAAAAAACGGATTCTCTTCCAAGGGCATATTTTAAATTAACTAAATTGATTTCATAGTAAATGTCGGATAAGCGTTCCGAAAGACCGTATTCGGAATATAAGTCGGATGCGGCGTAAATTCCCGCCTGTGAGGAACCGAGGGTTAAAGCGCCCGCTTCCGCGAATTTTGCGAGCAAAAGGGAAGGGAAGGAATTTCCTTCCGGCAGATAAAGTCTGGCGGGAATGTTGGTGGAATCTAAAATGCCGGAAAACATTCGGGGCGGAAGAAGTAAAACGGCACAGACCGTTCCGTTTTTTAAAGCAGTCATCGCTTCCTGCTCCTCCATCAAAGTGAACGAAAAACTTCCGGCGGCATCGGTGTTTGTAATGAACGGAAATACAAAGTCAAGATACGCTTCGGTGTCCTGGTTTACCAGGGCAACCGGAGACAGCAGCGTACCCGTAGCGTCTGTATGGCGCTTCTGCGCCCAAAAAACAGCCATACCGGCAAAGAAAAGCGGTATGACTGCTCCTGCGATCAGTTTGGGAACTGCCTTTAAGGCACGCTTTAATTGTAAGAAAAAGAGAACCTTCATGGCAGTTCCTCCCTGTCGGTATGTTGGTAAAGCTGAGATAAAAACCTTTATAAAGTTTTTATAAAATATTATTCAAGGCCTAAAATACCTAAAAGTCCGGAGAGCATCGGATCGTTCTGTACATTGACCATTACTTCGGTAACAAGTCCAAGCAGAGCAGATTGGTCCATTTTAAGGAGTTCATATTCCCTGCCGGTTACGTCGCTGATTTCACACTTGGTAATATCCATATAGTTGCTTGCGGAAATCGTGAAGGACATATCCTCGGAGAAGTCACACTCAAAGTAGTTGAGGTTAAAGGTGTATTTCTTGCCTTTTTCCACATTGCTGTACTCGCCTTCCCATGCAATTTTTGCGGTAAAGTCGCCTGCGGAAATTTTGCTGTTATAGGTTGCGGTCTTCTTATCGGAATCATACTTCTGCGTGAAGCTGAAAGAAACTTTTTCTCCGTCGATTTTCGCGGAAACTTTTACGTCAACTTCTTCCAACGGAGATTTTTTGCCGGAGAAAGAAGCGGAAAAATCCACGGTGCTTCCGTCAATATCAAGCGTGGAAGTCATGTAGCTTATATAGCCGTCCTTTGTAACGGCAACCGTAAGAACGATATCTCCGATAGTATCCGAAAGATCTTCTAAGAAATCATCGATATCTTCCTGATCCGGCATATCAAGTTCCTCAAGCGCGCTCAGATTTTCGTCGTCCAGAAGTTCAAAGAAAGAGTCGAGGCCAAACTGCACGATTACCGCCGCAAAGTCCTTATATGCTTTTTTAGGAATCGTCATGGTATATACGTTTTTCGCGGAAACACCGTCAGGAAGCTTCGCTTCGTTTTTCTTTATTTCCTCTACCGCAATCTGCTTATTCATTTCGTCGTAAGCGTCGGTAATATTTTTAGGGAGAGTAGTATCAATGTTCATGTCCCCGGTTGTGAAAAGTTCCCAAACATCGATAGAGAAGTTTTCCGGAAGCGTGAAGTCCTCCGGAAGAGAACCGCCGTACGTCGTCAACAGCTGTGTAAAGAGCTGTCCGAAGAAAGAGTCGGACACAAGATCTTCTCTCAGGGAAGAAAAATCAAGAGAAATATTTCCGTTCAGCAATTGCGGCACCGTAAGATAAAGTTTGGAGCCGTCGAGATGAACGCCCACGGTAAAATAGGTAGTACCGCCGTAGGAAATTCCGAGGGTAGACTGATAGCGTTTTTTTGTGATATCAAGTGCGGAGTCACTGGAGAACCCGAGGCCGGAGATTAAAGATGCATAATCGCCGAAAAGTTCGCCGGATATATTCTCTATCGTAGCGGAAAGGCCGGAAGAGTACGGTTCGTTGTTATTAATGGCTTCATTAATTTTAGATATCCCCAAAAGATTCTCTACCGGGGATTCGGCGGAAAAAGTTTTGTCAAAGGCTTTTTCCAAAGCTTCGCGCGGAGTTTCTTTTTTGCAGCTTGTGCATCCTATCAGCAGCGCGAAAATTGCGATAAGGGAGACAAGGCGCTTTTTGTGTGTTTTTCTTTTGTTCATGTTTTCTGTCTTTTTCATTACAATCCTCCTAAAAGTTAAAAGTGTTGGATTAAAGTACTTTTGTCCTGTCTGGCGTCCGCAGTCTGCAGTATTCCGTCCTTTAGTATATAGAGCGCGGTGCAAAGTGAGAACTCAGCTTCTTCGTGGGTGGCAAACAAAACAATGCCGCCGTTTTTGGTAAAGGATAAAAGCTGGGTATGAATGACTTCTTTGCAGGGCAGGTCTAACGCCGCGGAAGGTTCATCCAGAACCAGAATCTTTGGAGCGTTCTGCAGAACAGAAGCAATACTGACTCGTTTTTTCATCCCCTCGGACAATTTTTTTACCGGCATCTTAAAACATTCGGTCAGACCCATCTGAAAGTACAGGCCGTCTAAAGCGTCTTCTGACAGAAGCGTCTTATTCCGGCGCCAAAGTTTCAGATTGTCCCGGACGGTAAGCTCGGGAAGCAGCGGATTGAGCTGCGGAACGTAACCTACGGTTTCTGCGGGTACACCGCCCTTTTTATACAGCGGCTCGCCGTGATATAAAAGAGAACCGGAAGCGGGAGACTGTACTCCTGCCAACACGGAAAGCAGAGTGGATTTCCCACAGCCGTTCTTTCCGATAATACCGATAAAATCGCCCTCTTCTGCCGTAAAGCAGATATCACGAAGCACCTGTTTTCTTCGATAGGAAAATGAAATATGTTCCGCGCACAGCATAATATGCCGCCTTTCTGACAATAAAAATGCCGGTAATTAAAACGGTATCACTGTTGTAACTACGGAAAAGAGTATACTATGAAACGAATAAAAATGCAAGTTTCTAAATAGGAATTTTTTATCCGTGTTACAATCGTTTTACTTTGCTTCAAAGCAGGTCTTAATTAAAAAACCTTGAGTTCCGTGGATTCGTTTAAAATATAACAGCCGAAAAATCCCTGTTCTTCCAATTTTCCGAACAGTTTTCCGAGCTTTTTCGGACGCTCATATAATACGACGTTGTATTCGGTACGGTATTCGTCTGCCTTTTTCAGTGCCGGAAGAATGTCCGCAGCGTCATAAATAACGGCGATACGCTTCTTTGCATCCGGAATCTGATAACCGGCATCGGCCAGAATGCTTGAAATCCGCTCAAAGCCGATGGAGAATCCTACTGCCGGAACGGACTCGTTTAAGAACTTTCCGACCATATTGTCATAGCGGCCGCCGCCGGCAATGGAACTTCCGAAATCTAAGGATTCGATTTCAAAAACCGGACCGGTGTAGTAGCCCTGACCGCGTACCAGAGATTTGTCGTAAACAATCGTATAGGAGTCTTTCGCCAGTCCGGTAACGGCAGAGATAATGTAACGGAGGTTTTCAACCGGCGTCTTGTCTTCGCAGTATTGTTCCGCCGTATCGAGCGTGAACGGTGCAATACTCATCAGTTCGGTGAACTTTTTTACGGTGTCCGCGGCAAAGCCTTTCTCCAAAAGTTCCGCCGAAACACCCTCGGCGCCGATTTTGTCCATCTTATCAAATACAATGCAGACGCTGTCCGTATCTTCCGCCGAAAAACCTGCGGCCGAAATCAGATTTTTTAAAATGCGGCGGTCGTTGATTTTAACCTTGAAGTTTTTGATGCCGATATTTAGCAGAGCCTTTGCGGTCGTGTCAATCAGTTCGATTTCGCAGTTGACGGAATCGGAACCGAGAATATCAATATCGCATTGCACAAACTGACGGTAACGGCCTTTCTGCGGACGTTCCGCGCGGAAAGCGTAGTCAATCTGAATGCACTTAAACGGAGTAGGAAGGTCTGCGCGGTGGCAGGCATAGTAACGCGAAAGCGGCAGGGTAAGGTCGTAACGCAGACCCAAATCCGCCAGCTCTTTCGGATTGCCCGAAGACAACGCCTTATCTAACTTATCGCCGCGCTTTAATATACGGAAAATCAATCCGAGATTTTCGCCGCCTTCACTGTTATCCAGATTTTCGATTTCTTCTAAAACCGGGGTCGTAATGTGTTCAAAACCGCAGGAGCGGTAAGTGTTTAAGATACTGGCCTGCAAATAGTCCCTCAGTTCGGTTTCCTTAGGTAAATAGTCGTTGGTTCCCTTGACGGATGTAATTTTCATGGCGTCCTCCTTAAAATAAAAGAAAAAGAAAAGAGCCGCGCATTCGCGGCCCTTGCTTTACGGTTACATAGCATTAAGCAATTTTATTTACGGCCTTAGTAATGCGGGAAACCTTTCTTGCAGCCGTATTTTTATGGTAGACACCCTTTGCGGCAGCTTTGTCAATAGCGACAACAGCCTCGGAAAGAGCGAGACTTGCAGCAGCCTTATCGTTTGCGGCAACAGCGCCCTCTACCTTTTTAACCAAAGTCTTAATCTTAGACTTAATCATCTTGTTTCTAAGAGTCTTTGTTTCAATAACGGAAATTCTCTTCTTTGCAGATTTAATATTTGCCAAGTTCAACACCTCCTATGCTTTTGGATTCGTCCGGAATGCCTGTATGCGGCAGTCCGATTCGCATGATTTTGCCCCAGCTGAGCCGGACACGGACGTTTCAGCGGAAGCATACTTCTATATCTTAGTATATTCGGCGGCTTCTGTCAATACATATTTTTAAAAAATTTGAGGAAAAATAGAATGGGTATAGTGTTCGGAGTGAAATCATACAATAAAAGGAGGACGCATGAAACAGACAGGCGGAAGAACCGATTTGGCGGTCGAATTAAGAGAAGACTTTTCCGAAGATGATGAGCGGATCAAAGGGGTAACGATAAAAGAAGAATACCACCGCCGCCGGAATGTAAGGGTGTCTACCGTACAGATTACGGACGAATGCGGCGCGAAAGCGATGGGAAGACCAATCGGTACTTATATTACCGTGGAAGCAAAAGGACTTCATGAGGGAGAAGAAAGTCTGCGGCGTTTTGTGGCGGAAGTTTTGGCGGAGCAGATTGTGAAACTGATCGGGAAAACGGAAGGACAGGAAATTCTTGTGGTGGGGCTCGGAAACCGGGAGGCAACCCCTGATGCCTTGGGGCCGGTTGCGGTGGATGATCTGGTTGTAACAAGACATCTTATTATACAGCTGGGGGAGGAGTTCCGCCAAAAGTATCATCTCACCTCCTTTTTTGCGTTGGCGGCAGGCGTACTCGCGCAGACCGGTATGGAAAGCGGTGAAGTAATTAAAAGCGTGGTGCGGGAGATGCGCCCGAATGTTGTGATTGCCATTGACTCTCTTGCGGCGCGCAGCACCGAACGTCTCGGAACAACGGTACAGATTACGGATACCGGAATCTATCCGGGGGCAGGTATCGGAAATAACAGACAGGCATTAAATAAGGAAACGCTCGGCGTTCCCGTTATTGCGGTCGGAGTTCCGACGGTAGTTGACGCGGCGACGATTTTACGGGAGCGCATGGGAAATTATTTACGGAAAAAGGGTGTAGCCGACGCGGAATGTGAACAGATATTAAAAGAAGCGGAAGAGGAAAACGGACAGGTTCTTTTTGTAACTCCGAAAGGGATTGACGAACTGGTGCACCGGGCGGGAGAAACTGTGGCAGAGGCAATTAATCTTTGCTTCTGTAAGGAATTATTGTAATAACCGGCAAAAGAAAGAAGAAAGCGGAAGTATTCCGGGGAAAGGATGGAAGAAAAAATGCATGGTGGACAAAAACTGCGCCGGGTCTACGCGAAACATAGGGCAGTACAATACGGAAAGCGGATGGATAAACGCCGGAGAAACAAAGAAAGACGTATAATGTGGGCGTTTCTTTTTCTGATTTTCGGGGCGGGGGTGCTGTACGGAAAAAAGCTGCCGTTACTGTATCTGCCTAAATCCGAATATAAAAAGATCATAGAATTTGCGGCGTTAGAAAATCAAAAGGCAAGGGAAAAAGAGGAAGAAGGAGTATTTAAAATAGAGTATGCCGACGATTCGGAGCGTTATCTTGCCGTCAGTACGGTTACGGGGAAAATCCCGGACTATGTGGAGCCGACGCCGGTTATTGAATCCGTTAATGTAAGGGAGATACTGCAGGAGCGTTTCGGTGAATTGGAGACGCTGACTTTTCAGCACTTTTTGTCCAATTATTATATTGAAGACGTATCAACGAAAGCAACGGAGGATTTATTTAATCCGACAAAGCTGTTAGGTATAGATTTAACAATGGAAAAAAAGGAAGAACCACAGATTCTGATTTTTCACACCCACGGCTCGGAAGGCTACGCGGACAGCCGTTCGAAAATGACGGAGGATACCGTAATAGGAATGGGAGAGATACTTGCCGCGGCACTGCGGGAAAAGTACGGATACAATGTGATACATGAAACTACGGTATTCGACCGGAAAGCGGACGGGACGGATGACAGAAACAATGCCTATAATAATGCCCTGCCGGTAGTTACTTCGATTTTAAATCAATATCCGAGCATCGAGGTGGTAATCGATTTACATAGAGACAGCGGAGAGGCGAGAACTTCGGTAATAAACGGGGTAAAAACGGCGAAAGTAATGCTGTTTAACGGGCTTTGCCGGACAAAGGACGGACCGATTTCCTACTATTCCAATGAAAATCTGACCGGAAACCTTGCGTTCAGCCTGCATATGCAGATAACGGGGAATGAATTATATCCGGGACTGATGCACCGGATTTATTTAAAGAGTTATCGTTATAATATGCACCTGAAAGAAAAATATCTGCTGGTGGAACTCGGAACACACAAAAACACGGTAGCGGAGGCAAAGGCGGCAATGGAACCGCTGGCGGAAGTGCTGGCAGCCGTTCTTTCCGGAGGGCAGTAGCGCGGACACAAAAAAGAGGAACGCGACGGGCGCGCTTTGGTGCGGAGTATGGAAAACTCCGTATCAGGCCCGGATATCAAACCGGAAGCGTTTCATCGGGACGGCGTCGCCGTCGTCTAAAAAGTCTTTGACGATGTCCGGTTCTTTTTCCCGTTTCATTACCTGTGCATTTAATGTGTAACCTTTTTTTTGCAGGGCTTCTGTTAAAGACGGGAGATGTTCGCTCACCAGCTCCTGCGCGTCCTGTTCGGTCAGGTAGAACTTCGCGGCAACATTCTGCCGCAGCAAAGACAGATGGATGTCGGTAGGTCCGAGCGAGTCCATATCCAGATGCAGTAAAATACTGACCTCTTTGTCCTGTGCGGAGAGGTCTTTTTTCTTTGTATATACATAAAGTTCGCCGTGTGTAAATTGTTCCGTCAGCTTGAGAGGAAGCTGCACATAAGGAAACAGTTGATTTAACGTGTTCATAAATTGAATGTTATCCTGCATCTTCGCGCCGGTGTCAGCCGCGTTTTTCATGGAAGCGGAGCCGTCCGAGGAGGCGTTTGCCAGTTCCGTAAGAGAAGAAAGCGTAGTTCTTGTTTTTTCATAAAATTTTTTTATGGCATCTTCTTTTGTCAAATCTTCCGGCGTCAGAACAAAACGCCCCAGCAACGTTTTATCCAGTAAGGACGAAAACAGAGGTTCTTCCTTAAAAAGGGCCGCAGTATCGGCAGCGGAACGCGTTAAAGCGCCTGAGGAAAGGGCGGAAAACAGCCTGTTTGCAGTAAGAGTGCCGTTTGTAAAATCAAGATTTAATTTTGCAAATTCAGGACTGTCCTGTGAAAGTTTGGAAAGTGCGTTGCCGAGTTTCTGATAATCCGTCTCGGAAAGAAAGTTTTTTAGCGGAGCCGTTTCCTCGAAAGATACAAGGGACTGTGAAGTCGTGCCGGAAGGCTGTGGAGTTGTATCGGAAGACTGCGAAACCGTACCGGAAACGTCCGGCCGTGCTGCGGGTTCTTGTACTCCGGCAGAAAAAGGAGCAGCCTGCCCTTGTACTGCACCGTCCGGAAGGGGTGCGCCGTTTGCCGGAGGGATATCCGTTAGCGCGGAGCTGACAGCTGCATCGGCAGCGTCTGCTGTTCCCGAGGTTATGCCCGCTGTTTCCGGGTTTACAGGTACGTCGGCTTCTTCTGCTAAAACCGGATTGATTCCGTCCGCGGCATTTGCGGCGGAAGAAGATTCCGTGCCGTTACCGAAAAACAGCTCCAATAAGCGCTGCGCGAAATCCGGCGTGGCTTCGCCGAACCGCAGAGCATCGGTAAGAGAGGAAGTAAGGGAAGCCGCCTGCCCCAGCAGACGGTGTTCAAAATTGCGGTAAGCCTGAAGTTCCGCGGCGTTTTCCTTTGTCACAGGCAGATTATGCTTTAAAAGCGCCGTCAGCGTAGAAAGCTCGACCCCTTTATTGGCAGCGGAATATTGCATCATTTTCTGAATCATTTCTTTATTTGCCGGAAGTCCGGCGGTAAGCAGAGAGCGCACAATGCCGACTGCATTGGCGGACTTAGGAAACCCCGCGGCCTCTAATGCTCTGTCAATGGTAGATTCGGCAAACGAAGAATCCCCGTCGGAAAGCAGTTTTAGCGTAATCAGGACGTCGTTGGTTTCCTGCACATAAAACTCCGCTTCCTGTCCGATAGACAATTCCATGGCGCTGTTTAGTTTGGCATGCAGTTGCTTTCCATCCTCTAAGCGAACGGTCACTTCGTTGCTGCGTAAATCGATAATCTCACCTTTTACAATTTCGCCCTTGGACAGGATAACGGTATCCTTTCCCGAAGAAAAAACGCGTTTTGTTCCGGGAACCGTTGTATTCTGCGCCGCCGCCGGCGTGCCGAAAATGCCGCTGAATAATCCCATGACAATGCCCTCCTTTTGTTACAGTATACCGTTTTCTGCCGCGGAACGCAAGGGAAAAAGCAAAGAGAAACTAATTGTCACCAAAAACAATGGATAGGTTGACAATATATGGAGCGGTGTGGTACGATATGCAAAAAGGCAAAAAAGAGGAGAAGCGATGACAGGAAAGCAGGAATTGTTTGTATTATTGCAGGAAAAGCAGGGCACATACATATCGGGAGAAGAACTGGCGGGGCGTCTGCATAGTTCAAGAAACGCGGTGTGGAAAGCGGTCTGTGCGCTTCGGAAAGAAGGCCATCAGATTGACGCGGTGACAAAGAAAGGGTATTGTCTCCGGATGCCCGCGAATCGGATAACCGAAG
Organism: Lachnospiraceae bacterium; assembly: GCA_022510665.1. Taxonomy (GTDB): domain Bacteria; phylum Bacillota; class Clostridia; order Lachnospirales; family Lachnospiraceae; genus SIG307. The sequence goes on along the minus strand of JAFLSZ010000001.1, from coordinate 42,949 downwards.
GGGAAATCTGCGCCGCACTTGCAAAAGACGGGCTGATGCGTTCGGTAGAAGTGCTGGAAGAAACCGATTCAACCAACCGTGTCGCAAAGGAACAGGCTCAAAAAGGGGCGGCGGAAGGGACGCTTTTTGTGGCGAAACGGCAGAGTATGGGAAAAGGAAGGTTTGGCAGAAGCTTTTTTGCGCCGGAGGGTGGAATTTACATGAGCGCGGTACTGCGTCCGGAGATTCCGGCGGACAGGGCCGTTTTTATTACGACCTGCGCGGCGGTGGCGGTTGCCCGTGCGATAGAAAAGGAAACAGGAATCAAGACGGGAATCAAGTGGGTGAATGACATTTTTATCGACGGAAAGAAGGTCTGCGGAATTTCCACCGAAGCGGCGCTGGATTTGGAAAGCGGAATACCGGAATATGTGATTCTCGGTATCGGAATCAATATAGAAAAGCAGGCGCTTCCCGAAGACCTGAAAGGAATTGTTGCCTGTCTGGAAGAGTACACAAAAAACCCGGTAGAAAAGAGCAGGCTGATTGCCGCGGTCTGGAATGAGTTCTCCGGCCTTTATAAAAAACTCGGTGCGGCGGAGTATATGAAAGAGTATAAAGAACGCTCGGTGTTACTGGGACGGGAGGTAACGGTATTTTCCGCACAAGGCAGCTATTCCGCCGTAGTGCGGGATATTGACGGGGAGGGACGTCTGCTTGTGGAGCATGAAGGTGTAGTCCGGACTCTTTTCAGCGGAGAAGTCAGCGTAAAAATTTTGAATAAAGAAGAGGAATAGGAGAAGACAGTATGGAAAAGTTACAAAAGTTACGGAACAAATCAGAAGCAGAGTGGGCAGAGAAGGAAAAAACCGAAAAAGGACAAGGTATAAAAAAAGAAAGGAATACGGTTGCGGAACTTACGAAGACGGCGTTGATGACCGCCGTGTTTTGTGTACTGGCGCCGCATACGGTTTTCCTTCCGGGTAATCCGGTAGGAATTACGTTTGCGACTTTTTTGCTGTATCTGACCGGATATTTACTGGGCCCGCGCATGGGAAGCATGAGCGTTCTGCTTTATCTGCTGTTGGGAATGATGGGCCTTCCGGTGTTTTCCGGCTATATGGGGGGTGTCGCAAGGCTGTTTGGTCCAACCGGAGGATATTTGCTCGGCTATATTCCGTGTGTATGGATTGTAGGTATGTTAACAAAGGGAGGCGGCAGCAAAAAGAAAGAGCCGGTGCGCTTTGTATTTGCCGCTTTGTTGGGAACGACGGCACTGTATACGGTGGGAACCGTTTGGTTTTTGCTGGTATACACGGAAGGCACATCCCTTTCCGACGCATTGTTAAAATGCGTCGTTCCGTTCCTTCCGATGGAGATTGTAAAAATCGTGGCGGCAGCCGCCCTGACAGGGGCGCTGCGCAGAGTCCGGCAGCTCCGATAAGAGATTTGATAATAGCCGCTTCTTGCACAACGTCGTCCGATATGTTATTATATGAGAGATTGGACTAAATCGGATGAAAAGAAAAGGAGACGGCTTTTATGAAAATCAGTGAAATTTATCGAAAAAAAACACCGGTGCTTTCTTTTGAAATATATCCGCCAAAGCGGGATACGACACTGACAAGTATAGACGCGACATTAGACGTGCTTTGTAATCTGCATCCGGACTTTATCAGCGTAACTTTTGGCGCCGGAGGTTCGGCGACGAACAGCCTTACCGTGGAACTGGCAAAGAAAATCAAAAAGGAATACAACGTAGAACCTCTTGTACATCTGACTTGTATCAATTATACAAAGGAAGAAATCCTTGCGTTTACGGACGAGCTTGCCGAGGCAGGAATTGAGAATGTACTTGCCCTGCGCGGCGACCGGAGGGAGGATATTGCGCCGAAAGAGGAGTTTTTCTATGCCTCCGAACTGGTTTCCTTCTTAAAAGAAAAGCGGGATAACCTGTGTATCGGCGGTGCGTGCTATCCGGAGGGCCATACGGAGGCGGTAAGCAGGGTAGCCGATTTACATAATTTGAAGAAAAAGACGGACATGGGGGCGGAGTTTTTAATTTCCCAGCTGTTTTTTGATAACGAACAATTTTATTCTTTTCGTGAGAAGATGGAGATTGCGGACATTAAACCGCCGGTTTCCGCGGGAATTATGCCTGTAATTAACTGCGCCCAGATTGAGCGGATGGTCTCTCTTTGCGGCGCGTCTCTGCCGGAAAAGTTCAGACGGATTTTACAAAAGTATGAGTTTGAGAAAGAAGCCTTATTTGACGCGGGCATGGTATACGCAGTGAATCAGATTGTGGATTTGGTGGCGCATGACGTAGAAGGTGTGCATATTTACACCATGAATAATCCGACGGTGGCAAAGCGGATTTGTGACAGTATCAAAAATCTGATTTAGAAAAATGCCTGAAAAAACAGGACGTTTACAAGGATTTGTGCCGTGAGGGAAAGACGGCGGAACGGAGCAGAGTATGACAAAACAGGAATTTCGGGAATTGGCGGAGAAACGGTTGATTTTTTTGGACGGAGCAACCGGAAGCAATTTACAGCGTGCGGGAATGCCCGCCGGAGTTTGTCCGGAGGCATGGATTTTGGATAATCCGGATTGCTTTATCCGGCTGCAGAAAAGTTATCTGCACCGGGGCACCGATATTCTTTATGCGCCGACGTTTACGGCAAACCGGATTAAACTTGCGGAATACGGACTGGAAGATAAGTTAGAAGAAATGAATCTGCGGCTGGTGGAGTTAAGTAAGCGCGCGGTCGGTGAATATATGGTGGAGCAGCGGAACGCGCAGTTTATTCCGTACATTGCCGGTGACGTAACGATGACGGGACAGCTTTTAGCCCCTCTCGGGCCTCTTTCCTTTGAAGATGCGGTAAACGTGTATAAAGAGCAGATGCGGGTACTGGTTTCGGCGGGAGTGGACCTGCTGGTAATAGAAACGATGATGAGTCTGCAGGAGGCAAGGGCGGCGTTAATTGCGGCGGGGGAAAGCTGTAACCTTCCGGTAATGGTTACAATGACGTTTGACGAAACGGCGCATACGCTTTACGGTACGGAGCCGGAAACCGCGATGCTTGTATTGCAGGGGCTTGGTGCGGATGCCGTCGGAGTCAACTGCGGAGCGGGACCGGAGCGCAGCGAGGAAATCGTGCGCAGGATGAAGGCGGTTGCCAATGTGCCGGTGATTGCGAAACCGAACGCGGGGCTTCCGCGGCTCGTAGACGGGGAAACCGCGTATGATCAGGACCCGCGGCAGTTTTCGGAGGGAATGAAGAGGCTTGTAGAGGCGGGAGCCGGAATTTTAGGAGGCTGCTGCGGAACAACGCCGGAGCATATAGAATGTTTGTACGAAACGCTTTCAAAAACATACCCGCCGCATATCTCCGAAACGCCGGTGAGTGCGCTTACCAACGAGCGCCGCACGGTGTATGTATTGTTAGACGGCTCTTTTCTGCCGGTGGGAGAGAGGATTAATCCGACCGGAAAGAAGAAGTTTCAGGAGTCGCTGCGCGCAGGAGATACTTCCGTGGCTCTGGAATTTGCCAGAGAGCAGGAAGAAAACGGAGCGGCGGTTTTGGATGTCAATGTAGGAATGGGCGGAATCGACGAAAAGGAAATGATGTGCCGGATTATAGAGGAAGTAACGCAGGCAGTAAACCTTCCGCTTTCCATAGACACAAGCGATGTATCCGTTATGGAAGCGGCACTTCGGATTTATCCGGGGCGTGCGCTTGTAAATTCGGTTTCCTTAGAGGAAGGTCGCCCGGAACTTTTGTTTCCGCTTGTCAAGAAATACGGCGCGATGGTGGTTGTACTGCCCCTTGGCGGTACGGGACTTCCTAAAGATGCGGATGAGCGCAGGGAGAACCTCCGGGTCCTTGTACAGAAAGCGAAAGAATACGGTATTCCGAAAGAAGCCGTTGTGGCGGACGGTCTTGTCATGACGGTAGGAGCGGAGCAAAATGCCGCCCTGGATGCCCTGGATACAATACGGTATTGCAGGGAAGAACTGGGGATTGCTACCATCTGCGGCCTTTCCAATATTTCTTACGGGCTGCCGGAACGGGGATATATCAATGCCGCTTTTTTGATGATGGCGGTAACCCGCGGCCTGACGATGGCAATTATGAACCCGGATCAGGAACTTTTAATGAATCTTGTATATGCCTCCGAGGTGCTTCGGGCGAAGGAGGACTCTTCCGCGCGTTATCTTGCAAGGGCGGAATGGCTCAAAGAAAAGCGGGAACGGGAAGCGGAACTTGGTGTAAAAGTGCCGCAGCCGCGTCAGGAACAAAAGGGAAACACAGTGCGGGCGGAGAGCGAATCCAAGACCGCAGCGGAGCCGAAAGCGGAAACTCCGTTATATAAGGCGGTGCTTTTGGGGGAGAAAAATACCATAGCCGCGCTGGCAAAGAAAGAGCTTGCAAACGGGAAAGAAGCCGCGGAACTGTTGGAGCAAGAGCTGATTCCCGCGATTACCGAAGCGGGAAACCTTTTTGAGAAAAAGAAATACTTCCTTCCGCAGTTAATCGGCGCGGCAGAGGCAATGAAAGCGGCGGTAGAAGTATTGGAGCCGCATCTGAGACAGGACGGCTCCGGTAAAAACGCGGGAACGGTTGTAATTGCGACCGTGGAAGGCGATATTCACGATATCGGAAAAAATCTTGTGGCACTTATGTTAAAAAATCACGGATTTCAAGTGACGGATTTGGGAAAGGATGTTTCCGCGGAACGTGTAATTGCGGAAGCAAAGCGTCTGAATGCCGATATTATCGCGCTTTCCGCGCTGATGACGACTACGATGCGCGGTATGGCGGAAGTGGTTGAGCTTAGGAACCGGGAAGGACTGTCTGCGAAGATAATGATAGGCGGTGCGGTGACAACGCCGGAATACGCCGAAGAAATCGGTGCGGACGGCTATTCTAAGGACGCGCAGGATGCGGTGGCCGTGGCAAAGAAACTGATTGGCGCAAAAGAATAGAAACGAGGGAAGAAAATGACAAAACGTATGCGCGGTAATCTGTTATTGCTGCTTACGGCATTTATCTGGGGCGTGGCGTTTGCGGCGCAAAGCGAGGGAATGAAGTATGTGGAGCCGTTTACCTTTATGGGGGTACGTTCGTATCTCGCGGGAATTGTCCTGCTGGTATTTTTGGGAATCCGCGGAGTAATTGAAAAGCGGCATAAAAAAGATACATCGGGAGTAACCGCCGTAAAGGGAGCAGAAGATAAAACGGCAGAAATCGTGCAGGAAAGAAAAGGTTCCGGAAAGATTCTTTTTTTGGGCGGCGTCTGCTGCGGCGTAATACTGTTTACGGCTTCCATGTTACAGCAAATCGGAATTAAATACGCGCCGGAATCCGGCAAAGCGGGCTTTATCACCGCGTTATATATCGTATTGGTGCCGGTTTGCGGGGTTTTTATAAAGAAAAAGGTCGGCGCGAAAGTATGGCTTGCGGTTTTGATTGCGCTTTGCGGAATGTATCTGCTCTGTGTTACCGACGGTTTTACGATTGCGAAAGGGGATATTTATCTGCTGCTTTGTGCTTTGGCATATGCGGTGGATATCCTTGTCGTAGATTATTTTTCACCGAAAGCGGACGGAGTTGCCATGTCCTGCATTCAATTTTTTGTCTGCGGGGTCTTGGGAACGGTGGGGATGTTTTTGATGGAGCAGGTGGAAGCCGCACAGATAGTAAAGGCATGGCTTCCGCTGGTTTACGCGGGGGTTATGTCCAGCGGCGTAGGTTATACCCTGCAGATTGTAGCGCAGAAAGATACGGAGCCGACGGAGGCGTCCCTTATTATGAGTCTGGAATCGGTGTTTGCGGTGCTGGGAGGATGGGTACTTTTAGGGCAGATACTTTCCGTAAGGGAGCTTGCCGGCTGCGCGCTTGTGTTTGCCGCAGTTATCTTGGCACAGATACCGAAACGAAGGGAAGCAAAGTAGGCCGAATCTCTCCGCAATAAACATTGTGTATCCGGGAAAAGTATGCTATGATAAAGAGGAACAGGATAAAATAAACAGGCGCGGGACATTTGGGGCAGAACCTCAAAACCGTGCGGAAAAGAGGGACAATGTATACGGTAGAATTAAAAAAGCTCGTAGACAAAATGCAGCTGGAAAACTGTACGCCGGAACTGGATATCGACCATATCCTGATTACACAGCCGGACGTAAACCGCCCTGCCCTGCAGCTGGCGGGATTTTTCGATTATTTTGATTCGGAGCGCGTCCAGATTATCGGAAATGTGGAACACGCTTACATGGAAAAGATGGAGAAAGACCACGGAATCAGTATTATGAAAAAGCTGTTAAGTTTTAAGGTGCCGTGTATTGTTTTCTGCCGTGGTATTGAGGTTCCGGAGAATATGCGGAAAATTGCGGTAGAGGCAGGCGTGCCGTTACTTCGTTCCACCGCATCGACCTCCTCTTTTATGGCGGAAGTAATCCGGTGGCTGAAAGTAGAGCTTGCTCCCCGTATTTCCATCCACGGCGTTTTGGTGGACGTTTACGGCGAAGGAATACTTATTATGGGCGAGAGCGGCATCGGTAAGAGCGAAGCCGCATTGGAGCTGATTAAGCGCGGACACCGCCTTGTTTCGGACGATGTTGTGGAGATTAAAAAGGTAAGCGATGAGACTTTAATCGGTACGGCGCCGGATATTACAAGACATTTTATCGAATTGCGAGGAATCGGCATTATTGACGTAAAGACGCTGTTTGGCGTAGAGAGCGTGAAAAATACGCAGTCGATTGATCTGGTAATTAAACTGGAAGAGTGGAACCGTGACAAGGAGTACGATCGTTTTGGTCTGGATGAGGAATATATGGAGTTTCTTGGGAATAAGGTAGTATGTCACTCTATTCCGATTCGTCCGGGACGTAACCTTGCGATTATCTGCGAATCTGCGGCGGTAAATTACCGTCAGAAGAAGATGGGTTACAACGCTGCGCAGGAGCTGTACAACCGTGTTACAAGCAACTTAATGAAAAACAGCGGACAGAATGACTGATAAGGCGGAAAGGCAGACATATGGAACGGTTTGTTTTCGGAATAGATATCGGCGGCACGGCAATTAAGTGCGGGCTGTTTACGGAAGACGGCAGACTGAAAGAAAAGTGGGAAATACCGACCGAACGTGCGGCAGAAGGGGAAAGAGTACCGCAGGATATCGCGGATACGATTCTTGCAAAGTGCAGGGAATACGGTATCAGGCGGGAACAGGTGCTTGGCGTCGGACTCGGCGTGCCGGGACCGGTAAGTGGGAACGGCTTTGTTTCCCATTGTCCGAATCTTGGCTGGCGGGAAAAAAATGTCAATGAAATAATGGAGCGGCTGACCGGATTTGTGTCGGTAGCGGCAAATGATGCTAATGTGGCGGCGCTTGGCGAAATGTGGATGGGCGGCGGCGCAGGCGTGAAAAACATGGTGCTGGTGACACTGGGAACCGGAGTCGGCGGCGGCATTATTGCGGAAGGAAAAATCGTGGCGGGTGCGACCGGTGCGGGCGGCGAACTGGGACATATGGTAATGAATCCGCAGGAGAGCGAGCCGTGCGGCTGCGGCGGCTTCGGCCATCTGGAGCAGTATGCCTCGGCAACCGGCATAGTGCGCATGGCAAAAAAACGTATGGCGGAGACGAAAAAGTCTTCCGTGCTGCGCGGAAAAGAAACGCTGTCCGCGAAAGATATCTTTGACGCGGCAAAAGAAAAGGACCCGCTTGCAACGGAACTGGTGGACGAGTTGGGCTCGGTTCTGGCACGGGCGCTTTCCCATGTGGCGGCGGTCGTGGAGCCGGAGGTGTTTGTAATCGGCGGCGGCGTATCCCGTGCCGGTTCCGTTTTGACCGAGACCGTAAAACACCATTATAACAAAGGAATTATGAAAGCACTTCAGGGAAAGGAGTTTCGTCTTGCGACACTGGGGAATGACGCCGGTATTTACGGCTGTGCAAAGCTGATACTGGACAGAATTGAGAAATAAAAGGGGTGAATAATGATTTGGAAGTTTTTTTTGAAGCGCTTAGTCAGAGCTTACAGGGGGAAGACAGTATTCTGCGGGAAGAGCCGATGAGCCGTCACACGACGTTTAAAGTAGGCGGACCCGCGGAATATTTTGTGACCGTAACTACAACGGAAAGCCTGCGGGAAGTTGTATTGCTCTGCGAAAAGTACGGGGTGCCGTGGGTCGTGCTTGGAAACGGCAGTAACGTACTGGTTTCCGACAGCGGAATCCGGGGCGTTGTGCTTTGCCTTGCGGGAGAGTTTACGGCTTATGAAATCAAGGAAGATATGCTGTCGGGAAGAGCGAAAGCCATGGCGGGCGCAGGAGTGCCTCTTTCGCTATTTGCGATGAAAATTGCGAAAAAAGGCTTTACCGGGTTTGAGTTCGCGGCGGGAATTCCCGGGAGCGTAGGCGGCGCGGTTGTGATGAACGCGGGTGCTTACGGCGGAGAAATCAAAGACTGTATTACGAAAGCGGAGATTGTGACGGCGGACGGAGAAATCAAGGAGCTTTCGGCAGATGAACTGAAGCTTTCCTACCGTCACAGCATTTTGTCGGAAGAGCGGGGGATTGTTACAAGAGCATGGTTTTCTTTCCCGATTGGCTCTAAACTTTATATTTTGTCAAACATTGAAATGTTAAACCGGAAACGAAGGGAAAAACAGCCGTTGGAGTTTCCGAGCGCGGGTTCGACCTTTAAACGGCCTGCCGGAAATTTCGCGGGAAAACTTATTATGGAGGCGGGACTTGCCGGTTTTCGGATTGGCGGCGCAGCGGTTTCGGAAAAACACTGCGGATTTGTCATCAATAAAGAAAATGCCACGGCGGCGGATATTTACGCGCTGATGCGGCATATTATAACGACGGTGGAGGAAAAGAGCGGAGTAAGACTGGAACCGGAAGTAAAGCTGCTCGGAGTATTTTAGATTTAGGTATACGCGCTTCGGAGGAAGATATGTCATTTTCGATGCAGGTAAAAAAGGAGCTTTTCCAAGTAGTTCCTCAGGCAAGGCACTGTAGAATTGCGGAGCTTTCCGCCATGATGGTACAATGTGGTAAAATAGATGTTGACAAAAGTGGACATCTTCATATAAAATTACAAACGGAAAGCGGGTATGTGGCACGCAAGTGCAATCTGCTTTTGAATCGTTTGTGCCGTTTTACGCTGTCTGTCTGCGTAAGGACGGCCAAAGGAAAAAAGACGTCTGCCCAGTATTTTATTGAGATACAGGGAGACGAAGCGGTAAAAAAGATATTGGAACTGCTGAAGTTAAAAACGCTCGGTAAAGACGGCCTGCTTGCGGCGGACGGTATGGTTGTTCTGCATACCTGCTGTAAGAGGGCTTTTCTGCGGGGAACGTTTTTGGCGTCCGGTTCGGTCAGCAATCCGCAGAAATCATATCATTTTGAGATCAGCGAACAGGAAAAGGCGCGTGTACAGCAGCTTCTTACGCTGATTCACTCGTTTGAGGTGGATGCAAAATCGATTGTGCGGAAAAGCTATCATGTGGTTTATATAAAAGAAGGGGCGCAGGTAGCGGAATTGCTGAATATTATGGAAGCACATATCGCCATGATGGAGTTTGAAAATGTACGGATTGTAAAAGATGTGCGTAATTCCGTCAACAGGCAGGTAAACTGCGAGACCGCGAATCTTAGTAAAACCGTAAACGCCGCCAGAAAGCAGTACGAAGATATTATACTAATCCGGGACAAAGTAGGCTTGCATGAGTTGTCCGAAAGTCTGGAGGAAGTGGCGTTACTGCGTTTGGAATATCCGGAAGCGTCATTGGCGGAACTGGGTGAAATGCTCAGTCCGAAACTGGGGAAGTCCGGTGTAAATCATCGCCTGAAAAAAATCAGTGAATACGCGGAAAGTATACGGAGTTAGTTAAAGGAGGATTTAAAATGATTTCAAAGAGTATCACAATCAGTATTCCTTCCGATTTGGAAGCAAGACCGATAGCGCTTTTAGTACAGGTGGCCAGCCGTTATGACAGCAAAATTTATATCGAAAGCGGCGAAAAGACGATAAACGCCAAAAGTATTATGGGTATGATGACGCTCGGACTTGAAACAGGAGAGAATGTGATAGTGAACGCGGATGGCGAGGATGAGGAAAGTGCAATTGCTGAGATTGAAAAGTATTTGAGCGCGGATAAATAAGATAAATTGCCGTAAGGATGCGGTTATGCGTATCTTTGCGGCTTTTGCTTTTTGACATAGGAAACACCGGGAAAGGAGCAGACATGGAGTTTACCCATCTTCACGTACATACCGAATACAGTCTTTTGGACGGTTCATCTAAAATTAAAGAAATTGTCGCCCGTGCGAAGGAGTTGGGTATGGACAGCCTTGCGATTACCGACCATGGAGTGATGTACGGCGTGGTTGATTTTTACCGTGCCTGCAAAGCGGAGGGAATCCGCCCGGTTTTAGGCTGTGAGATTTATGTCGCGCCCGGCTCCCGTTTTCAAAAAGAGGGCGGCGTTTCGGACGAAAGGTATTATCATCTGGTGCTTCTTGCCGAAAATAACAAAGGGTATTCCAATTTGATGAAAATTGTGTCCAAGGGATTTACCGAGGGCTATTATTATAAACCGCGTGTGGATTTAGAGGTGCTTCGGGAGTACCATGAAGGGATTATCGCACTTTCCGCATGTCTTGCAGGAGAAGTTGCGACACAGATCAGGCGCGGATTTTATGAGGAAGGAAAAGCGGCCGCACTGCGTCTTTTGGATATTTTCGGAGAGGGGAATTTCTTTCTGGAATTACAGGATCACGGGATTCCGGAGCAGAAGACCGTGAATCAGGCGCTGCTTCGCATGAGTGCGGAGACGAAGATTCCGCTTGTCGCGACAAACGATGTACACTATACGTTCGCGGAAGATGAGAAAGCGCACGATATCCTGCTTTGTATCCAGACGCAGAAAAAAGTATCGGATACGGACAGAATGCGTTACGACGGCGGGCAGTATTATTTAAAGTCGCCGGAGGAAATGGAAGAGCTGTTCCCGTATGCGAAGGAAGCGCTGCGGCGGACAAAAGAAATTGCGGACCGGTGCGACGTGGAGATTGTATTCGGAGAGTATAAGCTGCCTAAGTATGATGTTCCGGCGGGATATACGGCAAAAGAATATCTTTATATGCTTTCCGACGAAGGATTCGCGAGGCGTTATCCGGACGCGGATGCCGCGTTGCGGGAGCGCCTGGAATATGAGTTAAAGATTATCGAAGACATGGGGTTTGTGGACTACTTCCTTATCGTCTGGGATTTTATTAAATACAGCCGCGACCATGGCATTGCGGTAGGACCGGGGCGCGGAAGCGGTGCGGGAAGCATGGTTTCTTATTGTATCGGTATTACCGACATTGACCCGATTCACTATAACCTGCTGTTTGAGCGTTTCTTAAATCCGGAACGTCTGACAATGCCGGATTTTGATATTGATTTTTGTTTTGAACGCCGGCAGGAAGTTATTGACTATGTCGTGCGAAAATACGGAAAAGACAGGGTAGTACAGATTGTTACGTTCGGTACGATGGCGGCGCGTCTTGCCATTCGTGATGTCGGGCGGGCGCTCGATATGCCGTATGCGAAGGTGGACAGTGTTGCGAAACAGATTCCGAATGAACTTGGGATTACGATAGAAAAGGCGTTGGTACAGAATCCCGATTTGCGCCGGATGTATGAATCGGAAGAGGAAGTAAAAGAGCTGATTGACATGTCAAAACGCTTGGAAGGTCTTCCGCGCCACACATCCATGCACGCGGCGGGTGTTGTAATCAGTAACGCGCCGGTAGACGAATATGTTCCGCTCTCCCGAGGCGCGGACGATGTGATTACGACGCAGTTTACGATGACGACGTTAGAAGAGCTGGGGCTTTTGAAAATGGATTTTCTGGGTCTGCGGACGCTTACCGTAATACAGGATGCGGTAAAGCTTGCAAACCGGAGCCGGAGCGAAAACGATCCTTTGGAAATTGAAAAAATAGACTATGCGGACAAGCAGGTATATGATTTAATCAGTTCGGGAAAAACAGAAGGTGTATTCCAGTTAGAAAGCACCGGTATGAAAAACTTTATAAAAGAGTTAAAACCGGGCAATATGGAAGATATTATTGCGGGTATTTCCCTATACCGTCCGGGACCGATGGATTTTATCCCAAAGTATATTGAAGGAAAGCAGAATCCGGCGTCGATTGTATACGACTGTAAGGAACTGGAGCCGATTTTACAGCCGACCTATGGATGTATCGTATATCAGGAGCAGGTAATGCAAATTGTGCGTGACCTTGCCGGATACAGTTACGGACGGAGCGATTTGGTACGCCGTGCCATGGCAAAGAAAAAAGCGTCGGTAATGGAAAAAGAACGCCGGAATTTTGTATACGGAAATGCCGAAGAAGGAGTAAAAGGCTGTATTGCCAACGGGATTTCCGAACAGATTGCCAATAAAATTTATGACGATATGATAGATTTTGCAAAGTATGCCTTTAATAAGTCCCACGCGGCATCGTACGCCGTCGTCGCATATCAGACCGCGTATCTGAAATGCTATTATCCGGTGGAGTTTATGGCGGCGCTTATGACGTCCGTTATGGACAATACAAGAAAGGTTTCGGAATACATTTTAACCTGCCGCCAAATGGGAATTGAAATACTTCCGCCGGACGTCAACGTAGGCGAGGCACAGTTTACGACAGAGGGAAACCGCATTCGCTTTGCGCTCGCGGCAATAAAGGGACTCGGAAAGCCGCTGATTGAAGTAATTACCGCGGAACGTGCGGAAAACGGAAAGTATACCACTTTAAAAAATTTTGTGGAACGTCTGTCAGGAAAAGGAATTACCAAGCGTACCTTGGAAAGTTTTATTAAATCCGGAGCGTTCGACTGTCTGAAAGGAAACCGGCGGCAGTTGATGGAAAGCTATACGGCGGTTTTGGACGATATTGTGACGGAACGCAAAAAAAGTCTTTCCGGACAGATGAGCCTGTTTGATTTTGCCGCGCCGGAAGAAAAAGAAGACTTTGAAGTGCAGCTGCCGGATGTTTCCGAATTTGACAAAAATGAATTGCTGACATTGGAAAAAGAAACCTTGGGAATTTATTTAAGCGGACATCCGTTGGAAGAATATGAGGCGATGTTAAAATCTAACGTAACGAAAGTTTCGTCCGACTTTTTATTAGACGAAGAGGGCAATGAAACAGAAGAACCGCGGGTAAATGACGGAGAAACGGCGGTAATTGGTGGGATTATTACCGAGATTACGAAAAAGACAACCCGCAGTAATTCAATAATGGCGTTTGTTACGGTGGAAGATTTACTGGGAACCGTGGAAGTTATTGTATTTCCGCGGGATTTTGAAAAGTATAAGCAGGAACTTTATGAAGATAATAAAGTATTGATAAGAGGAAGAGTCGGTGTCGAAGAAGAACGAGCGGCACGTTTAATCTGCAGCGAAATTATTCCGTTTGAATCGATGCCGCATGAAGTGTGGATACGGTTCCCGGACAAGGAAACATTTTTGCGGCAGGAACAGGAATTGTACGCGATACTGGATTCCTTTGACGGAAAAGACGAAGCGGTGGTATACTGCGCGGCGGAGAAAGCCATAAAACGTCTGCCGAAAAGTCATGCGACACTGGCCGGCGAAACATTGAAGAAACGCTTACAGGAAACCTTTGGAAAAGATTCTGTAAAAGTTGTGGAAAAAAAACTTGAAAAACATGGATAAACGCAGTACAATACTATGGGAATGTATTTGGGAATATAGTACGGAGGAATAAAACATGGCAGCAAAAAAAGTAGTGAAAAAAAGTACGGAACCGGGAGATAATATTAAGACAATCGGTGTATTAACAAGCGGCGGCGATGCACCCGGGATGAATGCGGCAATTCGTGCCGTAGTTAGAACTGCCCTCGGAAAAGGCAGAAAGGTAAAGGGGATTCGCAGAGGATATGCGGGACTTCTGGAAGAAGATATTATTGATATGGACGCAAAAAGCGTTGCAGATATTATTCAGCGCGGCGGAACCGTTTTGTATACGGCACGCTGTGCGGAGTTTATGACGGCAGAAGGGCAGGACAAGGGTGCGGAAATCTGTAAAAAGCATAAGATTGACGCAATCGTTGTAATTGGAGGCGACGGTTCTTTTCAGGGCGCGAGAAAGCTCGCGGCACGAGGAATCAATACCATCGGCGTACCGGGAACCATTGACCTTGACATTGCCTGCACGGACTATACGGTTGGATTTGATACGGCAATCAATACGGCAATGGAAGCAATTGATAAAGTGCGTGATACCTCTACTTCCCATGAAAGATGCAGTATTATTGAGGTAATGGGACGCCATGCGGGCTATATCGCGTTATGGTGCGGTATTGCGAACGGCGCGGAGGATATCCTTCTTCCGGAGCGGTATGAGGAAGGCTTTGAGCAGAGCATTATTGAGCATATCAAAGAGAAAAGGAAAATCGGTAAGAAACATCATATCATTATCAATGCCGAAGGCGTCGGCGATTCTTATGAAATGGCAAAGCGTATTGAGCACGCGACCGAAATGGAAACAAGAGCTACGATTGTCGGCCATATTCAAAGAGGAGGAAGTCCGACCTGTAAGGACCGTGTATATGCGTCTACGATGGGTGCTATGGCAGTAGATTTGATTTGTCAGGGTAAGTCAAACCGTCTGGTCGCTTACAAAAACGGACAGTTTTGCGATTATGATATTGAGGAAGCGCTCGCGATGAAAAAAGATTTGGACGAGTATATGGTACAGCTTTCAAAGAGGCTGTCCAGATAGAAAAGAGAGTGCCGCAAAACAGAATTTCTAAAAACAGCTGCATGGAATTGTCAGACAAGCATTTCCATGCAGCTTATTTTATATCGCTGTTATACCGCAACGTCCACGTTTGCTCCGAGCAGTGCGTCCAAGTCGGCGGCTTTTCTGTTTTGGTCGTATTCCGACTTGCCGTATTTGATTAGAGTGCGGGTCGTGCCTCCGGCAACATAAGAGCGTCCGCATTCCGGGCAGATAGCGGTTTTTAAGGAAACCGTGGCGGAAACCAGTTCGTTTCCCGGCTCGTTTCCTTTTTTTATTGCGTTGGCAACGTGCTCCTTTTCATGGGCCATAACGATGCCTGCCGAAGCTTCGGGAGCAATATGTCCCGGCGCTTTGAAGGAAACATTGCCTTCGTTGGAACCGTCAATATATTTACGCTTTTTACAGGTCTGGCATTCACCCTTTTTCTGCGCTTTCTCCGTACGCTCTCCCGATACTTTTGTTTTGTCGTCGGAAACGCGGCCGGTCTGTCCAAGCGGCTGCACGGGAGTATTCCCGTATGCAGGAAGAGCAGCCTGCGCGGAAGCGTTCCGATACGCAGGAAGAGCAGCATTCGTATAGTCCGGACTGTTTTGCAGCGGATTCATTGAAACAGACATAAGTTTTGCCTCCTTTCAGTGAAAAAGAGTAATATTAATATCTTCTTTTTACGGCGGAATAAGACTTCATTTTTTCTTTTTGGCGCTCCCTTTGCTTTCCCATAAGGTAGCTGGAAAGATAAGAATTTTGTTCTGCGAACTTACAGCCGTAACTATAAGAGAGGGTCTCTTCGTTAAACTCCCGGCGCACAACGGTAGCAGCGAGTGCAAGGCTTTGGCGGCCCGCGAGCGGAAGGGAGAAACGGACGATGCGTCCGGTGTCATATTTTTCCTTACTGATAAATCCAAAACCGGTTTCGCTGATATCCCGTATCAGTACACTGAACGGCTGCGGACCGGTGTGATGGAACGCGGTGATTGTCATGTTCTCGCCGATGTATACGCGGAAAGAATCACGACGATTGTAAATATTAGCCTCTCCCTGTAAAGAAACCTGATAATAAGTATGTTCTTTTATTTTGACCAGCGGGAGTGATACGGAATACCACGCATAAAGGGTGTGTTCCTGTGTGTAAAGAAAATCTATGTTACAGGAACTGTCAAAGCCGACGGTCTGCTCGTCCAGCAAAATAGGCTCCAATAAAACATAGTCGTCATGTACTTCGGCGATTGCTGTCGGCAAATCCCTTGAGTTTAAACCTACGGTAACAACAAGGGTTACCGCATGTTGTGCTTCTAAATCTGAAATAGTCATATCTGAAATCTCCCTTGATGCTGCGGCAGGTGTACTATTATTACATTATAATTATACTATAATTTACCGTCAGTTGCAAGAAAATTTTAGGTATGTTATACTATATAAGAAAAGATGTGTCCGTCTGACACAGGAAAATGAGGCAGAATAAAATGAAATTTACCAAAATGCAGGGATGCGGGAATGATTATGTTTATGTGAATTGTTTTAAGGAGACAATCGAGAATCAGAAAGAGACGGCAATTAAAATCAGTGACCGCCATTTCGGCGTAGGCTCCGACGGAATGATTTTAATTTGTCCGTCGGATGTGGCGGATTTTAAAATGGTAATGTATAACGCGGACGGTTCTCAGGCACAGATGTGCGGCAACGGAATCCGCTGCGTCGGAAAATATGTGTATGATTACGGGCTCACGAAGCAGACAAAAGTCACGGTGGAAACGTTAGCAGGAATCAAGCACCTGAGCCTGTGCGTAAAGGAAGGCAAAGTGTCGGAAGTTACGGTAAATATGGGAAGTCCGGTGACGGAAGCCGGAAAAATTCCGGTGATTGCGGAAAAGAGCCCGGTTGTGGCGGAACCGATTGAAGTGGAGGGCAGAAAAGAAGTGATGACCTGCGTATCCATGGGAAATCCTCACGCGGTTTTTTTTGTGGAGGATCCGTTATCTCTTCCGCTAGAGCAGATCGGACCGGCATATGAAACGCATGAGCGTTTTCCGGAAAATATCAATACGGAGTTTGTAAAAGTCATTGACCGGAATACCCTGCTGATGCGCGTATGGGAGCGCGGTTCGGGCGAAACGCTTGCCTGCGGAACCGGCGCGTGCGCCTGCGCTTATGCGGCGATATTAAACGGTTATACGGAAGATACCGTAACGGTAAAACTTCTTGGCGGAGATTTAAAAATACGCTATGACAGAGAAGAAAACGTAATCTATATGACGGGACCGGCCGAGACGGTATTTGAGGGGGAATATTAAAGCATGATTTTTCCTAGATGGATTCAAAAAGGAGACTGTATCGGAGTGACGGCGTGTTCCGCGGGGAAAGAGCAGCCGGTGGATACGGTGCGGCTCGATAATGCGGCGCGGCAGATGAAAGAGCGCGGGTATCGTGTAATTGAAACGCCGGATACGAGAAAGAACGAGAAAGGGAGAAGCGCTCCGGCCAGGGTACGCGCGGAGGAACTGCATTCTTTGGTGCAGAATCCGGAGGTATCGTGGGTTGTACAGGCAAGCGGCGGAGATTATCTTGCGGAGATGCTTTCCTACACGGATTTTGAGGCAATCGGGCGGAATCCTAAGTGGTATCAGGGCTATTCCGACCCGACGGGGCTTTTGTTCTCGATTACGACAAATTGTGATATGGCAACCGTGTACGCCGGTAATTTTACCGATTTCGGAATGCAGAGATGGCACAGAAGCCTTGAAGAAAATCTCCTGCTGCTGGAAGGAAATTCTTTTGTACAGGAGAGTTTTCCTCTTTATAAAGACGGTTTTGCCGAGCGTATTACGGGACTTGAGGATTTTCAGGAGGACACGCCGGTACGCTGGGAAAGCAGCCGTGGAGATGTTGTGCTTTCCGGGCGCCTTTTGGGCGGCTGTCTGGATGTTTTGCTCGATCTTGTGGGGACGAGGTTTGATAAAACGGCAGAGTGGTGTGAGCGCTACAAAGAGGACGGGATTTTATGGTATCTGGAAAGTTTTGCGCTGAGTTCGGAACGGCTGACCTGCGGCCTTTGGCATTTAAAAGAGGCGGGCTGGTTCCGCTACGCGAAAGGATTTGTTTTCGGAAGGCCGGCTTTCTTTTCCAGCGACTATGAGATTGCGTATCAGGAAGCGGTGGAAGCGGCTCTCGGAGAGCTTTCCGTCCCGATTGTTTATGAAGCGGATATCGGTCATAAGGCGCCGCGCATGACAATGATAAACGGCGCTCTGGCACGGCTTTCGGTGGAAGGCAAAAAAGGCAGACTTCTGTTAAAGTGTTAGCTTAAGGAAGCAGAGCCTCAAAAGAAGGAAGAAGGAAAGTTATGGGACAAGAGACAAAGGCCGTGACAGGGAAGCTGCCGCAGTCCGGAGAAAATCAGGCAAACAAGAAAGCGCAAAAAAACAGCCTGCCAAAAAGCAGGGGAATTTTTCTGCGCTTATGTTATTTTCCGGCAGTCTGCGTATTTTCCGAGTTGATTCTGAGGCTTTGTGTTTACCGTGGGTTTCCTGAGGGAACCGTGGCGGCATCTCTTTTTGCGCTTGCCCTTGGCTGTGTGTGGAATCTTTTAACGATTTGTTTTCCGGCGGCGTTAAACAGGGTGTTTTATTATTTGGGGCTGTTTGCCGTCGCGCTCTATGGCTGCGTACAGTTAATTTATTTTACGGTGTTTGGCAGGTTCTTTTCCTTTCGTCTCATGTTTACGGTAGGGGCGGATGTGCTTGATTTTAAACGACAGATTTTTCATACGATGGCGGCGAGATGGTACGGAATTGTACTGCTTTTTATACCGCTTTTGCTGCGGTTTTTATTGGATATTTACGGCTTTGGTTTTCGGGAACTTTCCAAAAAGATGCTGTTAGCCGGTACGGGGACGGCGCTCGCCTGTTATCTTTTCTTTTTGGGAACTCTTTTTACGGGAGGACGGATACCGTATTCCGCATGGGACTTATATTTTAACGATTGGGAAACGACGCTTGGAACACAGAAACTCGGATTTTTTGTCGCTGCCGGAAGGGATGTAAAGGGAGTGTTATTCGGCGGAACGAAGGACGATTTAAAAAAACTGCTGGAAGCATCGTCAGCGTCTTTAAAAAAAGGAGACGTAACTCCGGTACCGACGCCTCCTCTAAAAGAGGGAGAGGAAGCGGAGGGGGCGGACAAAACCGCGCCGCTGACTCCGACTCCGGCGCCGCAGCGGTTCCATGAATTGTATGATTTTGCGAAACTGGCGGAACAGGAGAAAAACGAAGAAATAAAAATATTACATACTTATTTTGCGGGACAGCGGCCGGAAGCCGAGAATGAGTATACGGGAATGTTTGAGGGATATAATTTTATTATGCTGACCGCGGAGGGATTTTCCCCATGGGCAGTAGACAAAGAACTGACGCCGACGCTTTACCGGCTGACGCACAGCGGATTTGTTTTTCAAAACTTTTACACTCCGCTTTGGTATACCAGTACGAGTGACGGGGAATATGTAGCCTGTACCGGATTAATTCCGGACGGCTCAAACAGCATGACGCGCTCCGCGAAAAATGACATGCGGTTTGCCTTTGGAAACCAGTTCGCCGGGGAAGGGTATCTTACCTTTGCCTATCACAATCACTCTTATACATATTATCAGAGAAACCGGACGCATCCGAATCTCGGATATACGTTTAAAGGAATCGGAAACGGACTCGTGTTAAAAACCGACTGCTGGCCGCGTTCCGATTTTGAGATGATGGAGGCGACGCTTCCGGAGTATATAGACAAAGAGCCGTTTCATGTATATTATATGACAGTCAGCGGTCACATGGAGTATACGTTTGTGGATAACAGTATGGCATACCGCAACCGGGACGCGGTAAAAGGCCTGCCGTATTCCGATAACGCAAAAGCGTATCTTGCCTGTAATTATGAATTGGAAAAGGCGTTAGCGTATCTGTTAGAGGAACTGGAGGAAAAAGGAATCGCAGACCATACGGTGATTGCGCTTTCCGCAGACCATTATCCGTACGGTCTGGATAAGCGCTATATTGATGAACTGGCGGGGCATGAAGTAGAAGAAAACTTCGAATTATACAAAAATTATTTTGTTCTTTGGTGCGCCGGAATGGAAGAAACGGTTACGGTAGACAAATATTGTTCCAGTCTTGATATTGCTCCGACACTTGCCAATTTATTCGGGCTTTCGTATGATTCCAGACTGTATATGGGTTCGGATATTCTTTCCGACCGGGAAGGTCTTGTCATTTTTGATAATAAGAGCTTTCTGACCGACAAGGCGGCATACAATACGGTAACCGGAAGAGCGGAATCCGTCAACAGGGCAAAGGTAACGCAGGAGTATCTGGATGAAAAACTGCTGGAGGTAAAACAGAAGTTCGCGGTTTCAAAGGCGATTCTGGTCAATGATTATTTTTCGTATCTGCCAAAATAAGCGCGGATTCTCTTAAAGTCATAACCGGCTTCTGAGTGTAACGTGGGTTTATAGTACATTTTGCCCCGGAAATTTCAAAAAAAGTATTGACTGTAAACCTTGTTTATACATTACAGTATGCTCAAAAGACAAAAAGGAGGTCATAAAAATGACAATTAAAGAAGTTGAGCAGATTTTGGAAATTCCGAGGGCTACTGTAAGGTATTATGAAAAGGAGAATCTAATTAAACCACAAAGAGAGGAGAACGGGTACCGTGATTATTCAGACGAGGATGTAGAACTGTTGAAGAAAATCATAGTTCTTCGAAAGATAGGTCTGTCTGTTGAGGATATAGAAGATCTCTTTGATGGTACAAGGACACTGACAGAGGCACTTGATGAGAATATAATCAATCTTCAAAAGCAGATGTCAGAATTACAAGGAGCAATAAACCTTTGTAAAAAAATGAAGGAAGATAAAGCAGAGCTCTCTTCACTTGATACAAACGTTTATTGGAATATTGTTGGTGAGGAAGAAAAGAAGGGGAACTCGTTTACGGATATTGCAAAAGATATCGTACATGAGGAAAAGAAGATTATTACAAACTATTTGGGATGGACGGATAAGGAGGGCAATCTTTATGATATCTCGCGTAATATCAGATATTTTATTATAGTTTTTGTAGGAATGGGGGTAATATATTGTGTCATTAATAAGGAGTGGAGCATATATAATCTTTCCTTGGGATTAAGAGGAGTCTTGACTATGCTGGTAATAGAGGGCATTCTTGCAATACCGATGCATTTTCTGGGTAAAAAGCATCCTTGGATTGCGAAAAACAGAGTTGGGATTTTAATTGCAACCGCCATAGTATTGTGCATAGTTCTTTTAATTTTAGCGAAGTTGCTGGGAGAGTAAAATTGATAGTTTCATGTTCTGACAGCACAGGTTTTTAGGCAGATATTTGGTGGATTTATAACCGCCGGTTTTAATGGATTTTTTGTATAAAATGTGGTAAGATAATTAAAAAGGCAAAAGGAGAACAAAAACATGAGCCATGTAATAAAAGATGTAGAAACTTTAAAGGATTTGTCCGCATATCAAATTATTTCGACGGAATCGCTGCCGGACATTTCAGGTTTTGGTATTGTACTTCGCCATAAAAAGTCCGGCGCCAGAATTGCCGTGATTTCTAATGAGGATAATAATAAAGTATTTTCTATCGGATTCCGTACGCCGCCGGAGGATTCCACCGGTGTCGCTCATATTCTGGAGCATTCCGTTCTTTGCGGTTCCGAGCGCTTTCCGGCGAAGGAGCCTTTTGTGGAGCTGCTCAAAGGCTCTTTGAATACATTTTTGAATGCCATGACCTACCCGGACAAGACGATTTATCCGGTGGCAAGCTGTAACGAGAAGGATTTTGCCAATCTGATGGAAGTTTATATGGACGCGGTGCTTTTCCCGAATATTTACAGCAGAGAAGAAATCTTCCGGCAGGAGGGCTGGCACTACGAACTGGAAGACGTGAAGGACGAACTGAGCTACAACGGTGTTGTTTACAGTGAAATGAAGGGAGCGCTTTCCAGTCCGGAACGGCTTCTTTATTCCGAAATGGATAAGGCGCTGTTCCCGGACACGGCTTACGGTGTGGAATCCGGCGGTGACCCGGAGGAGATTCCGAAACTGACTTACGAGCAGTTTTTGGAGTTTCACAGGCGGTACTATCATCCGGTAAACAGTTATATTTACCTTTACGGCAATCTGGACGTGAGAGAACGATTAGAGTGGATGGATAAAGAATATCTGAGCCGTTTTGAGGAGATTGAACTGGATTCGTCTTTAAAGGAGCAGGCTCCGTTTAACGGAAGAAAAACGATAGAAAAGTTCTATTCCGTAAATACGCCGGAAGAGGCAAAAGACGCGGCATATTTTTCCTATAACGCGGCGTTGGAGGCGGGAGGCGACGATTTAAAGAAAATGGCGTTTTCTCTGCTTGGCACTGCTCTTGTCAATATTCCGGGCGCACCGTTAAAGAACGCGCTTACGTCCGCCGGTATCGGAGAAGATGTTTATGCGTCCTTTACGGATGAAATCTTACAGCCGTATTTTTCCGTTGTGGCACGGAACGCGCCGGCGGAAAAAGCCGAGGAGTTTTTAACCGTTCTCTTACAGACACTGGAGACGTGTGTAAAAGAGGGCATCAATAAAAAGTCGCTGCTTGCAGCTTTAAATCAGATGGAGTTTACCTTCAGAGAGGCGGATACCGGAAATTATCCTAAGGGCCTGCGTTACGGACAGATGATACTTGCAACATGGCTGTATGACGATACGAGAGTATTCG
The DNA here is from genome assembly GCA_022510665.1 of Lachnospiraceae bacterium. Taxonomy (GTDB): domain Bacteria; phylum Bacillota; class Clostridia; order Lachnospirales; family Lachnospiraceae; genus SIG307. The sequence goes on along the minus strand of JAFLSZ010000001.1, from coordinate 20,354 downwards.
ACAGTATACACTGGTCTCCGACGTTTGAGAAGCTGCGCGGATTAATTGATACGGATTATTTTGAAAAACTGGTAAAGGATTATCTTATCGACAGTAAGCATGCGGCATTTATCAAGCTGCTGCCGCAGGTAGGTATGCTTGCGGAAAAAGACGCGGCGTTAAAAGAAAAATTGTCCGCGTATAAAAACGGTTTGTCGGAAAAGGAACTGGAAGAAATAGCCGCCCGTACCAAGGCGTTAAAGAAGTATCAGGAAGAGCCTTCCACGGCGGAAGAACTGGCAACCATTCCGCGGTTGACGAGGGAAGATATTAAAAGAGAAGGGCCTCCGTTTATAAATGAAGTAAAGGAAATAAACGGTATTACCGTACTTCATCAGGAGCTGTTCACCAATCAGATTGCCTATGTAACGCTTTTGTTTAATATGAAAAAAATTCCGGCAGAGCTTTTGCCGTATGCCGGAATGCTGGTTCAGCTATTCGGAAAAATGGATACAAACGGGCACACTTATCTTGAACTGAACAACGAAATCGGCATTAATACCGGCGGTCTTTCCACGGATATTCTGGTAGCGTCCCGCTATGATGATATTCATCAATATCAGGTGTATTTTAAAGTATCGGGAAAAGCATTATACGCAAAGGTGCCGGAGCTGTTTTCGTATTTCAGAGAGGTATTGACGGAGACGGTGCTTGATAATCCGGCGCGGATTCGTGAGATTTTACTGGAGCAAAAGAGCGGCATGGAGGGAAATTTTACCGGCATGGCGCAGGGTGTGGCGTTAACGCGCGTGACTTCTTATTTTGCGGCGGCGGGCGTTGCGTGGGAACAGACGGACGGCATTGCCTATTACGAGTTTATTTCGGATCTTTTGGAGCAGTTTGATACCCGTAAGGAAGAACTGACGGCAAAACTGCGGGAAACGTTCGGCTGTATTTTCGCAAAGGATGTACTGACCGTCAGCGTGACCGCGGACGCACAGGGATATCAGCTGGTACAGGAACAGAGCGAAGCTCTCTTTTCGGCATTCGCGGAACACGCGGAGGGCAGCGGGCTTGTGCTTTCTCCGGAGAAGAAAAACGAAGGATTTATCACACCGGGCCAGGTGCAGTATGTATGCTGTGCGGGTGATTTCAGAGCAGCCGGACTTTCCTATACCGGAGCGTATGACGTACTTCGTACCGCAATGAGTTACGGCTATCTTTGGAACAATGTGCGCGTCAAGGGCGGAGCTTACGGCGCGGCGTTTATGACGATGGAAAACGGAAGAATGGCGTTTTATTCATGGCGTGACCCGCACCTTGACAGAACGATGAATGTTTACAAAGAGGCGGTGGACTATATTGCAAATTTTGATGCCGATGAGGCGGAAATGACAAAGTATGTCATCGGAACCATGAGTTCTATTGATATGCCGCAGAATCCGCGTATGGAAGGAGAACGTGGCTGTGTCGCGTATCTGACCGGAAGAACCATTGACACCGTTCAAAAGCACCGCGAGGAGATACTGGATGTAACCGTAGAGGATATCCGGGCACTGGCAGAGGGCGTGCGTACAATGCTTTCCCAGAACTGCTGCTGTACAATCGGTTCCGAGGCCAAGGTGCGTGAGGACGCGTCGCATTTCTTTGTGGTAAGGGATTTGCTGCGTTAGGATACGGGAAATAAAGCAAGAAAACGGAGAAAGCTTATATGGCACAGGAAAAGGGGAAGCATAAAAAGGCGGGAAAAGAAAGCGGCGGTTTTCGCTCCGGTTTTGTCGCGTTAATCGGCAGGCCGAATGTAGGGAAGTCTACGCTGATGAATCATTTGATTAAGCAAAAAATTGCGATTACTTCCAACAAGCCGCAGACTACCAGAACCCGGATTCAGACGGTGTATACCGACGAGCGGGGCCAGATTATTTTTTTGGATACGCCGGGGATTCACAAGGCGAAAAATAAACTGGGCGAGTATATGGTAAACGTAGCGGAAGGAACGCTTTCCGAGGTTGATGTGATTCTTTGGCTGGTAGAGCCGACGGACTATATCGGTGCGGGAGAACAGCACATTTTAGAAGTGTTGAAACGTACTAAAACGCCGGTAGTTCTGGTAATTAATAAAATGGATACGGCAGATAAGGCGGCAGTTGAAAAGGCGGAAGAAACGTACCGCGAAAGGTATCCGTTTGAAGCTGTTGTCGCGGTCAGCGCGCTTCGCAGCCGCAATGTGGATAAGCTGCAGTCTCTGCTGTTTTCCCTGCTTCCGGAGGGGCCGATGTACTATGACGAAGATACGGTGACCGATCAGCCGGAGCGCCAGATTGCGGCGGAGATGATAAGAGAAAAGGCGCTGCGTCTGCTGGATGACGAGATACCGCACGGCATCGCGGTGGCAATCGAGCGGATGAAAGAGCGGCCGGACGGAAGACTGGTGGATATTGACGCGACGATTATCTGCGAGCGGGAGTCCCACAAAGGAATTATTATCGGAAAGCAGGGTGCGATGTTAAAGCGTATCGGCACGGAAGCAAGAAAAGAAATTGAACTTTTATTTGAGTACCATGTTAATTTAAAACTTTGGGTTAAGGTAAAAAAAGACTGGCGCGACAGCGATTTTCTTCTGAAAAATTACGGATATTCGGAGAATACGGAAGAATAGAAGAAATATGCAGCACGGATTGTCTGCGTGATAAAGCGCGTGTCAAGCCCCAATTTTTTCCCCAGGCATAGGATATTTTTATCAGCGTATTTTGCAAAGATTCGGGGATGCTAACAGTACAGAGGCGGCATAGGTTTTTCTTATGCCGCGGCGTGTAACGGACCGAGGGAAAGGTCAAGGCAGAACCGAAAATACGGGGGTAAAAAAATGGAAGAAGAATATTGGGTACGTTTTACGACAACAGGAAGCATAACAGATTACTTATCCTACCGTGAGGCGGTAGAACAGCGCAGCAGACAGGAACAGACAATGCAGGGGGAGCCCTATGACGGAAAGTATTACGGTGACGGGAATGATATTGTCGGCACAGCCAATCGGGGAATATGACCGGAGAGTAGTGCTTTTGACAAAAGAAAAAGGAAAGCTCGCCGCGTTTGCAAAAGGAGTGCGCCGCCCGACGGCGGCGCTGCTCGGATGCAGCCAGCCCTTTGTATTCGGAAAGTTTACCCTGTATGAAGGGAGAAGTTCTTATACGCTGCAAAACGCGGAAGTGGAAAATTATTTCGCGGAGCTGCGGAACGATTTGACGACCGTATATTACGGCGTATACTTTTGTGAATTTGCGGAGGCGGTCACAAGAGAAGGACTTCCGGCGAAAGAAGAGCTAAAAGTATTATACCGCTCGCTCGGCGCGCTTTTAAAGCCTTCTATCGGCGTGGAACTGGTACGGGCCGTGTTTGAGTTAAAAATGCTTTCGATAGAAGGCGTTTCGCCGCAGGTGTTTGAATGTATAAAATGTCGGAAAAAAGAAGACTTGGTATGGTTTGCCGCAAAAGGCGGCGGCTGTATCTGCAAGACCTGCGCACAGGCGCTTTGGACGGAGCCTGTGCCGGAAGACGGGGGAGGCGTCCCGGGCCGTACGGATGAACTGCTTCCGGCAGCGGCGTCCACCCTGTATACGATGCAGTATATTCTGTCTACGCCGATTGAAAGCCTGTACACCTTTACCGTGACGGAGGATGTATTGCGGCAGTTAAAGAAAATATTAAAACAGTTTCTGGCGGTACATATTGAACGGAAATTTCACAGTCTGGAGCTGTTGGAGGAACTCTGATAGAGATTATGTATGCTGTTTGCGGAGAATTTTGGAGGGGTGTTATGTCAAGAACCATGCAGTTTAAAATGGAGCGTCCGGGTCTTGTGGAGATTGGTGACGTGGTAGAAATCAGAGAGTCCACGCTCCCGAACGCGGTTTTCTATTATGTAATCGAACCGGCGGTTGCGATGTCAGGCAACATTCCGTTTCGTGAACGCCTGACATCTCTTTCCGGAACGGTAAAAGACATAGAGGAGAACAGCAGAGGGTATTATGTAACCGTGGAATTTGAGGAGTAAAAAAGAGCCTCTGTTACATAATTGCTTTTACCGGATGCGTTCCGGGAAACCGATTTTTTTCTGTACCTTGCGCAGCGTCTTAGAAGCCGTATAGTTCGCGCGTTCCGCATTGTTTTTAATTACACCGTCGATGTAAGCTTTATCTTTGGAAAGTTCGGCTACGCGCTGTTGGAGCGGCTTTAAAAGATTCGCCGCCGCTTCTCCCACGGCAAGTTTAAAGTCGCCGTAGCCCTTGCCGTCAAATTCTTTTTCTACTTCTTCAACGGTTTTTCCGGTAGCGGCACGGTAAATGTCGATTAAGTTGCTGATACCCGGTTTGTCAGGAGAATACCTTACCTCGCTTTCGGAATCGGTTACGGCGCGTTTGAATTTCCGAATAATCGTATCCGTATCATCCATCAGATAGATGCTGGCATTCGGATTTTCGTCCGATTTTGACATTTTCTTTGTCGGATTTTGCAGACTTTTTATATTTGCGCCGACTTTTCCGATATAGGCTTCCGGAATCTTAAATACGTCGCCGTAGATGCCGTTGAAACGCTGCGCGATATCTCTGGTCAGTTCCAGATGCTGCATCTGGTCAACGCCTACCGGAACGACATCCGCCTGAAACAAAAGGATATCAGCCGCCATCAGCACCGGATAGGTAAACAATCCCGCGTTAATATTTTCCGCGTGTTTTGCGGACTTATCCTTAAACTGGGTCATGCGCTGCAGCTCACCCATATATGTGTAGCAATTTAAAATCCATGCAAGCTCCGCGTGGCCGGACACATGGGACTGATAATAGATGCAGTTTTTCTCCGGGTCCAATCCTGCTGCAATGTAAAGAATCAACAGGGCGCGCGCACGCTGTCTTAACTCCGCCGGATCCTGTCTTACGGTGATGGAATGTTCGTCTACCACGCAATAATAACACTCATAATCTTCATTTAGTGAAACCCAATTTTTTAAAGCGCCGAGATAGTTCCCGAGCGTTAAATTACCGGTTGCCTGCATTCCACTGAACAATATTTTCTTTTCTTCAGCCATATTACTCCTTCTCCGCCCGAAAACGGCAGCGCCGTCCGCGGAATTATTTTATCGTAGTTTGATTTCGTTAGTTCAAATAAGGTTTTAAACAAAGAAAAAGAGCAGATAACGGGAATCGAACCCGCCTCCTCAGCTTGGGAAGCTGATGTTCTACCAATGAACTATATCTGCCCGACGTAACTATCTTACCATTATCCCGCTTTCTTGTCAATAAGGGAATGACTCGAGTTTTCGCATTTTTTTTAACCGTTTTAAAAAGTTCCGTAGATAGCGTGCAATCCACGGAATATAAAAAAGCATAAAAAATGCGGAAACTTGAGGGAAATAAAAATTTACGTTCTTCGGCAGGAAAACGGAAAATACTATTGACATTTCCCGAAGGGAGAGTATAATAGAAGCTGTTTAGCGTTACTAAACTTTGAGTTTATTTTTACTTTACTGAGGAAAAGGCAATTAAAAGGACAGAGGGGAGGCGCTTTGGTTGAAAATCGGGACAAAACTTAAAGAACTCCGTATGCAGAAAGGCCTGACACAGGAGGAACTTGCCGATAGGGCGGAGCTTTCCAAAGGCTTTATTTCGCAGCTGGAGAGGGATTTGACATCGCCTTCCATTGCGACGCTTGTGGATATTTTGCAGTGTCTCGGAACGGATTTGGAAGAGTTTTTCAGCGGTACGGCGGCCGAGCAGGTTGTGTTTAAAAAGAGCGACTACTTTGAGAAAGAGGACGCCGAGCTTCGTAACCGTATTGAGTGGATTATTCCAAATGCACAGAAAAATATGATGGAGCCGATTCTGCTGACGCTTGAACCGGAAGGTGAGACTTACCCGGACAATCCCCACGAAGGCGAAGAATTCGGTTACATCCTGAGCGGAAGTATTGAACTATATATCGGGAATAAAAAGTTTAAGGCAAAAAAGGGCGAGTCGTTTTATTTTCTGCCCAATAAGACACATTACGTCAAGGCGGCGGGAAAACAGGGGGCGGTGCTGCTTTGGATATCGACGCCTCCGAGTTTTTAAGATGGTTTTAAGATAGGGGACACGTTACGACAGGGCTGTCAGGAGCGGCTGCGAAGGAGAAAGGAGTATTATGGCACAGGATAATAAATTGATTAATCTTGAGAATATTACGAAGAAGTATGACGGACAGATAGTATTGGATGAACTGAATCTTTATATCAGGGAGAATGAGTTTTTAACGATACTTGGGCCGTCCGGCTGCGGAAAGACAACGACTCTGCGTATTATCGGCGGCTTTGAAACGCCGGATGTGGGACGTGTGATTTTTGACGGGCAGGACATTACGAACCTTCCGCCAAACAAGCGCCAGTTAAATACGGTGTTTCAAAAGTATGCGCTGTTTACTCATATGACGATTGCGGAAAACATTGCTTTCGGTCTGAAAATCAAGAAAAAGAGCAAAGCATATATTCAGGATAAAATTGCCTACGCGTTAAAGTTAGTGAATCTGGACGGCTACGAAAACCGTATGCCGGATTCTCTTTCCGGCGGACAGCAGCAGCGAATTGCCATCGCGCGCGCCATCGTAAACGAACCTAAGGTTTTGCTGCTTGACGAGCCGCTTGGCGCGCTGGATTTAAAGCTGCGGCAGGATATGCAGTATGAGTTAATCCGTTTAAAGAATGAGCTGGGAATTACATTCGTTTATGTTACCCATGATCAGGAAGAAGCCCTGACTATGTCGGATACGATTGTGGTAATGAATCAGGGGTATATTCAGCAGATCGGCTCGCCGGAAGATATCTACAATGAGCCTAAGAACGCGTTTGTGGCGGACTTTATCGGCGAGAGCAATATTATCGGAGCGACGATGTTAGAAGACCGTCTGGTGGAAATTCTCGGTGCGAAGTTTGCCTGTGTGGATGAAGGCTTCGGCAGCCAGTGTCCGGTAGACGTTGTAATCCGCCCGGAAGATGTGGACTTAGTAGAGCCGGAAGAGGGGACGATTCAGGGAGTGGTGACTTCGCTGATTTTTAAGGGAGTGCATTACGAAATGGAAGTTATGGCAAACGGGTTTTCGTGGCTGGTACACAGCACGGACCTTTCGCCGGTAGGAAAGCAGGTCGGAATCAAAGTAGACCCGTTCGATATTCAGATTATGAATAAACCGGAGTCGGAAGATGAGGAGGCGGTAGGAGTCAATGAGTAAAGAAAAGGGCCGTCTGGCTACACACAAGAGAAGAATGCAGTACCTTTTGTCTACGCCGTATGTACTGTGGAGCATAGGATTTATTGTGCTGCCGCTTATTATGATTGTCTACTATGGTATGACGAGCCGTAACGGCGATGGATTTACGTTGGAAAACCTGAAACTGATTTGGGCTCCGACCAACCGTTCCACTCTGGTTTTGTCAATACAGCTTTCCGTCATCAGTACCCTGTTGTGTCTGCTGATTGCGTATCCGCTGGCGCTCGCGCTGCGGGCGCTCCGCTTAAAGAGCAACGGATTTGTCATTCTTTTGTTTATGCTGCCGATGTGGATGAATTTCCTGCTTCGCACGATTGCCTGGCAGAATATTTTAGAGAAAAACGGAGTTATTAATATGTTTCTTGGCGCGGTGGGACTTCCTAAGTTAAATATTATCAACACGCCGGCGGCCATTGTACTGGGAATGGTATACGATTTTCTTCCGTTTATGATTATACCGATTTATAACGTGCTTTCCAAAATCAGCGACGACGTTATTCAGGCGGCGTCGGACCTTGGGGCCAATTACATTCAGATTTTGTTCCGCGTCATTATACCGCTTTCCAAGCCGGGCATCGTCAGCGGTCTGACGATGGTATTCGTGCCGTCTTTGACGACGTTCGTTATTTCGGATATTTTGGGCGGCGGCAAGGTGCTTTTAATCGGAAAAGTGATAGAGCAGAAGTTTAAGATGGCAAATGACTGGAATGCCGGCTGCGGCCTGTCTTTGGTTCTGATGGTATTTATTTTTATCTGCATGGCAATCGTGCAGAAATATGATAAAGACGCGGAGGGAACGGGCGTATGGTAAAACGTATAATTCAAAAAGGCTATATCGGGCTTGTCATTGTATTTTTGTACGCGCCGATTCTGGTATTGGCGGTGCTTTCGTTTAATTCGTCGAAATCCCGTGCGAAGTGGGGCGGATTCACGTTAAAGTGGTATCAAAAGATGTTAGAAAACGACAAGATATTGAACGCGCTGTGGACGACGCTTTTGCTGGCACTCGCGTCCGCACTGCTTGCGGCTCTGCTCGGTACGCTTGCGGCGGTTGCGATAAACCGGATGAAAAAGCTGCCGAAAGCGGTTATGATGAGTATTACCAATATTCCGCTGCTCAACTCCGAAATCGTAACCGGTATTTCATTGATGCTTCTTTATTTTGCGGTTAGTTTTTCGCTTGGATTTACCAGCGTTTTGCTCGCGCTGACGGCGGCCCATATGCCGTATGTGATTTTAAGCGTATTGCCAAAGCTGCGTCAGACGAGTAAAAGCACTTATGAGGCGGCGTTGGACTTAGGCGCTCCGCCGCTGGCGGCATTTTTCAGAATTGTGCTGCCGGATATTTTTCCGGGTGTTTTATCCGGATTTATGCTGGCGTTTACCTTAGCGTTAGATGATTTTGTCATCACCCACTTTACCAAAAACGCAAGGGTTAATACGCTGTCTACGGTAATTTACGCCGAAACCAGACGCGGAATCGAACCGGAAATTTATGCGCTTTCCACCGTGATGTTTACGGCGGTACTGGTTCTGCTGATTGCGGTAAACCGCACTAAGGCGAAGGCCGCAAAGAAAGCTGCGGAAAGACAAAGGTAGTCATATTTGATTATAGAGACAGATAAAGTATTTTAAAGGAGGAAACAAAGGAATGAGAGGAATGAAAAAGTGGTTGTTAATGGCGGCGCTGATAGGAGCGGTAACACTGTTTTGCGGCTGCAAAAGAGAGTATGCGAACGGCGAGGTGGTTGTTTTCAACTGGGGCGAGTATATCGACGAGGCTGTAATCAAGATGTTTGAGGAAGAGTACGACATCGAGGTGGTATATGACGAGTTTACCGAGAATGAGGATATGTATCCGATTATCAACATCGGGGAGGTAAATTATGACGTAGTCTGTCCGTCCGACTACATGATAAGCCGTATGATTCAGGAAAATCTGCTTGCCGAGTTAAACTACGACAATATTCCGAATATTAAAAATATTGATCCCGAGTATTTAAAGAGCGCGGAAGATTTTGACCCGGGCAACAAGTATGCGGTGCCGTACTGCTGGGGAACCGTAGGTATCCTTTACAATAAAACGATGGTAGACGGGGAAATCACCAGCTGGTCCTCGATTTTTGACGAGAAGTATTCCCAGAATATCCTGATGATTGACAGCGTGCGCGACGGTATGGGAATCGCGTTAAAGTATCTCGGTTATTCAATGAACACCGCGGAAAAGTCTCAGTTAGAAGAAGCAAAGCAGCTGTTAATCAAACAGCGTCCGCTGGTACAGGGTTATTTTGTAGATGAAGTGCGCAACAAGATGATCGGAGAAGAAGCGGCGCTTGGCGTTATTTATTCCGGTGAGGCGATTTATACGCAGCGTGAAAATGCGAATCTTGTCTATGTTGTGCCGGAAGAAGGTTCCAACGTATGGATTGACGGCTGGGTAATCCCTAAGAACGCGAAAAACAAGGAAAACGCGGAAAAGTGGATTAACTTTATGTGCCGTGAGGATATCGCACTGATGAACTTTGAGGAAATTACATACTCTACGCCGAATAAAGCGGCTCGTGAGTTAATCGAAGACGAAGCTATCAGAAACAGCACGATTGCTTTCCCACCGGAAGAAACGCTTAACCGTTGTGAGGCTTTCCGGTATTTAGGCACCGCTGTAGAGGAGCTTTATATGGAAATGTGGAACGAAATGAAAGCCACAAAGAACTAAACATAAATTTTGTGTGGCTTTTAGCCCATGTCATAGGAAATTGCATTGCATTTCCTATGACACAAAAGCCCTCCGGACAGGATGTGCGGCTATTTTGCCAGCGGAATCGTCAGCTTTGCCTTAAACAGGTCTCCGTCCGTTTCTACATAGAACGTGCCGCCCTGTAAACTGGCAAGACTTTCGGCAATGGAAAGACCGAGGCCGCTGCTTTCGTCGGACCGCGCTTCGTCTCCGCGGGAAAAACGCATCAACAGTTCTTCCGGCGTTTTGGAAAGAATCGCCGCGGAAGTATTTTTAATTGTCAGAAGCATCACTCCCGTGCCTTCCGGAAGGTCAAGGGTAATAAATACCCTTGTGCCGGAGAGGGCATATTTGCAGACATTGGAGAGCAGGTTTTCAATAATGCGGTGGGTGCAGTCCCCGTCCGCGAGGACGTTGACCGGGGTATCCGGAAGCGTCATGCAGATTTTCAAGTTGCGTTCCGTCAGGCGTTCCTCGAACTCACCGACTGCCTGCCGGAGCAGTTCCACGGCGTTAAAGCGGATTGGTTCCAGTTTAATCGTGCCCGAGGAGGCTTTGGAGGCTTCTACCAGATCGTCAATTAAGGCTTTTAACCGCCACGATTTCTGGGAAAGAATCTCCGCATATTCCGCGACCGTGCCTTCGTCCGGCAGTTCGTTTTTAATCAGTTCAATATAGTTGATAATAGAAGTGAGCGGCGTTTTGATATCATGGGATACATTGGTAATCAATTCGGTTTTCATACGCTCACTTTTTGTTTGTTCTTCTACCGCGAAATGCAGTCCGTCACAGATATGGTTGATGTCTTCCGACAGGCGTTTATTGGACGGCAGCATGGATTTTAACGAAATGCGCGCCGAAAGATTGCCGCCTGCCATTTCTTCCGTGCTGTGAATGATGCGTGTATGGTCCAGAGCGTTCCGCAGACACAAAAAGGCGCAGAAACAGGCACCGAAAAAGAGCAGCAGTACGCCGAAAAAAGAACTGTCAAAAAGAAACAGTATCGAAATCAAAAGCCATAAAGCGGCGGCGCAGAGCTGTAACAGTGTTTTCCAAAGCGTCGGAAGCGAGGTGAAGAATTCCTTTAAGTTAAGAAAAACCAAGGAAAACAGCCATTTTAACGGCGCAAGAATAAACCGTCCCAGAAGGGAACTGCTAAAAAAGGTTCCTGCTTTTATCCGGCGAACCAAACTGAAATAGAGAATGGCGGCGAGGATAAAGAACACGGCAAAGCCTCCCAGAATGGCAGGAATCCATTCGGAATGGAGCGGGTAATTTATAATAAACTTCGTGAAAAACGGCTGCAGAAAACTGAATAAGAGAAACGGCAGTGCAAAAAGGCCGGCAAGCGCCGCGAGAATAAATTCCGTAAAAATCCGGTCGTAAAAGTGCAGGCGTATCTCGGTTCCGTCCTTTTGCCTGCCCGATACCGCATGGCAGCAAAAAAACAGAAAGATAGTTGTCAGTGTGAAAAGGATGGCATATTTAAGACAATGCCGGTAGTCTTCCTTGGCCCTGTTGAAATTTGCGGACAGGGCGGAAAAGCCGTCTTCGGCAATGTCGTCCGCGATGAATGCGTACAAAAGATAAGAATGTTTCGGCGGGCTGGCCGGAGCGACGGTTCCGGCTGGCGAATTTTTGACAGATTCATTTACGGTAATGTCGTTCTTATCTAAGTAAGTCTGGTCGGAAACGGAATGAAGATAGTCCGTCTCACTCATTTCCGCACTGTCTTTGTTCGAATAGGAGATGTCTGTCTGATAGTTATACTTATAATAAACATCTTCCGCCATGTCGGAAAGAGGGCGACGTAAAAAGTCCATGGACCAAAGGAGGGTAGAACGGTTTAAAACATCGTTGTTTCCGCCGCCGGTCATGGTACGGTTGTTTTGTGTATTTAAAATCAGGTAAAGATTTTCGGAAATAATGCCATTGGAAAGGAACGCGTCCAGACTTCCGCTTTTTTCGCAGGCATACCGCTCAAAGTCTTTGGAAGCATAGACCGTACCGGTTTCGGTATTTTTTACATAATACTGGTAGTTCGTCGGTTCTTTGTTGAGTTTTGAGTAGTAGTAATAAAATGCGGTTTCGCTCGGCTCATAGACGTTTCTCAGGGCGTTTTCCAAATCGGTTTTGGCGGTTTCCCCTTCTAAAAGCAGTTCTAACTGCGGGTCAAGCGTTGTGGAGTGCAGGGAATAGCCGTCTTCCAGATAACGCACATAGACTGCGGTACGCTCGACATACTTGGAGAACAGTTCGGAAAACCATTTTGTGGAATAAACGTTCTCCGTGTTCCGGTAGAGAACGGGAGCGCGCAGGGCAAGAAAACCGTAAGAAACGGCGGAAATAGAAGAAAACAGCAGAAGAACTGCCAGCCATACTTTTGTAATTCCGGAATAAAAAAGACGTTTCATACAAGCTCCTTTCCGTCTAGTCCTGCCAGTCTATTTTATAGCCCAGTCCCCAGACAACTTTTAAGTAACGCGGTTCGCGCGGGTTAATTTCAATTTTTTCGCGGATATGCCGGATATGTACGGCAACAATATTGTCCGCGCCGAACGACGGTTCGTTCCAAATGGCGGTATAAATCTGTTCCGTGGAGAAAACGCGGCCGCGGTTCTGAGTTAAAAGCAAAAGCATGGCGTATTCGGTCGGTGTAAGCCGCACCGGTTCACCGTCTACCGTCACTTCTTTGGTGTCGTCGTTTATGGTAAGTCCGCCGACGGTGTAGCAGTGTTCCTTTTCCTCGTCGGAAAGGTTTCCGAAGGTGGTGTAACGGCGGAGCGCCGACTTGACACGTGCCACAAGCTCTAACGGCCGGAACGGTTTGGTAATATAATCGTCTGCGCCGATATTTAACCCTAAGATTTTATCGGTATCCTCCGCTTTGGCGCTGAGAAAAAGAATCGGAAAAGTGAGACCTTCCTCTCTGAGTTTTTTTGTCAGATGAAGCCCGTCCAGTTCCGGCATCATAATATCTAAAATCGCAAGATGCGGCGTTTCCGCGTGTATGGCGGCAAGAGCCTCCGTACCGTTGTACGCGGATGTGACTTGATACCCTTCCGCGGATAAATAAATGCGGATTGCCTCTACAATTTCTTTGTCATCATCACAAACTAAAATATGGTACATAAAAACCTCCGAAAATATATTTGCAAAGTTACGGAGACAAAAAGCAGTTTCCATGCTTTGCAGGTTCAGTCTGCTTTCTTTCCTTTTCGCGAAAATTATATCATAGTTCCATGAAAAAAACAGTAACAGATTTCTTAAACATTTCTTACGATTTTAAAATTCAGTAAAAACACGTAAAATAGGGGCATATTCAAACGTTGGTGCAAATTTTTTATTTTTTTGGTTGACAGAAGACAGGAACGGTAATATAATGAAACAACATCTTTTTGTTCGGGATTTATTTGAAAAGTCAGGCAACTGCGGAAAAGGTATTGTAAAATAGGATGGAAATAGGCTGGGAAAAGGAGTAACGCTGTTGGTTTTGGCTTGAGAGGAGAGGTTTATGAAAAAAGAAAAAGGAAAGGAAATCCTGCGGGCATGGAAGAATAACTTGTACGCGCTGCGGCTTGGGTGGCAGATGGCGCCCGGACCGATCGTACATATGGCGGTTGCCAGACTGCTTGGTTATTTTGAATGGTTGTTTTACAGTGCGTTTTTTATGCGTTATGTAATTAACGCCATGGAAACGGAACAGAAAGTGTCTTCGATTCTGACTTTTCTCGGAGTTACTATCGTAGTGTTTGCACTTATGTCCCTGTATAATAACTACCTGGAGGGCAGGGTATGGCCGATTACGCTGGCGAAGGTCCACAAGAAGCTGAATTTAAAGCTGTTTGAAAAGTCTACGAACGTGGAACTGGCCTGTTTTGAAGACAGCGAGTTTTACAATAAGTATACGCTTGCAACGGATAGGGCGACCGATAAACTGGTTGAAACGATACAAAACATCTGGGGCGTTTTGTTCGGGGTGATTGCCGCCGGAGCGGCGTTTTATCTGATGTATGATGTGGATAAGATTTCGGTCTTGTTCGTGCTGTTTCCGATTATCGGAAATTTTGTATTTAACCGCGGGCTCAGTAGAATTGATTTTGACCGGAATAAGGACATGGCTCCGTATAACCGTAAAATTGCCTATGTCAACCGTGTCATGTATCTTGCGGATTACGCAAAGGAAATCCGTCTGACGGATGTGTTTGCGCTGATGCGCAGGGATTATCGGGAAGCAATCAAAGGCGTTTCGGACGTGACAAAGAAATATACGCCGAAAGCCATGGTGCTGCACTGGTTCCGGGTTATGTTTACGTTTACCTTTATTTTTGAAGGCGTGCTGATTTACGGCGCGTACCGGACGCTTGTCAATAACAGCATGAGCCTCGCGCAGCTGGCGGTGCTGACCAGTATGATGGTATCGTCCACATGGATTTTAATCGGTTTTACGGATTCTTTGGCGGTGAGCTTTAAGAACGGTTTGTTTGTAGACAATCTGCGCACCTTTATGGAATATAAGGAAACGATTCCGGAAGATTACGCGGGAGAAAATCCGGGAGATACCATAGAAAGCATTGAGTTCCGTAATGTCTGCTTCTCTTATAAGGAGAAAGAGGTCATCCGTAATCTTTCTTTTGAACTGCGGGGCGGAAAAACTTATGCACTGGTGGGACATAACGGTGCGGGAAAGTCTACGATTATCAAACTATTGCTGCGGTTTTATGACCCGACTTCCGGTGAGATTTTCTTAAACGGAAAAAACATTAAAGAATATGAATTGCAAAAATACCGCGCGCTGTTTGCCACGGCGTTTCAGGATTTCCAGATTTTTTCCCTGTCCGTCATGGAAAACGTCCTGATGCGCAAAGGAATGCCGGAAGACGAGGCGGAAGTAATCCACGCGTTAAAACTGGCGGGTGTATATGAAAAAATACAGAGTCTTCCGAACGGAATCCACACGATTCTTACGAAGGAGTTTGCGGAAGACGGCGCGGTGCTTTCCGGCGGCGAATATCAGAAAATTGTAGTGGCACGGGCGTTTGTACAAAACCGTCCGATAAAAATTTTTGACGAACCTTCTTCCGCGCTTGACCCGATTGCGGAGTATAAGTTATTTGAAAGCATTCTGCAGGACGGGCAGGATAAGACGATGCTGTTTATTTCCCACCGCCTGTCTTCCGTGCAGAACGCGGACTGGGTATTTATGCTGGAAAACGGTACGGTCATTGAACAGGGTTCTCATAAGAAGCTTATGCAAAACCACGGTGCTTACGCGGATATGTATGAAAAACAGGCGGTCAATTACCTTGCCGCCGATGTGGCGTCGGTGCAGGGCGGTATCTTCGGAGCGGACAAGGAGGTGGCAGAATGAAACGTGTATGGAGCAATCACTTGTTTTTATGGAAGCTTTGCTTTAAGACGGCGCCGGGATATATGATTTACCATTTATACGACGCGTTCCGTTACCAGATTATTATTTTCTTAGAGCATACGCTCGGTATCCGTTATGTGCTGCACTGCGCGGAGTACGGAGAACCGTTTTATAAGGCGCTGCTTGGAATCGGTGCGATTCTGCTGGTTAATATGATTCAGATTATACCGGACGGTTATTTTATTCATGCCATGACATATCGGGCGAAACCGAAACTTTATCGGGCGTTAAAGGAAAAGATGTATGAAAAGGCGGCTCAGCTTGACCTTTCCTGTTATGACGACCCGAAATATTACAATGAGTTTGTCCTTGCGGTGGCAGAGGCGGAAACTTCCATTGACCGCTTTTTAACCTTTTTAAACTCCGTAGTACAGAGCCTTACGATTGTGTTCAGTACCGGCGTATTTTACTTAATGACTAATTCGGCCAGTATTTTATTTGTGGCGGCGTCCTTTGTACTGAGTTTCTTCCTTTCCAAGAAGATAAACAAGCTGAATTACGATGTGAGGCTTAAAGTCAATCCGTGGGAGCGGAAACGAAACTACGCCGGCCGTGTGTTTTATTTGAACGACTACGCGAAGGAACTTCGTTTAAATCCGGAAGTGGCGAAAATAGTAAAAGAAGATTTTATGCAGGCAAACGACGAAATTGCGGAGGAGCAGAGAAAGATTTCCGGAAAGCGGGTAGGGCTTTCGTTTCTTCGTTATTACTGCGCGACCGATTTTATTACGGACGGTTTGTTTGTGGGATACCTGATTTTACAGGCAGCGGTGTTTCATACCATTGATTACAGCAACGCGGTCGTACTGTTTAACCGGACCGGAAGCCTGCGTAACGGTCTGCGCGGTGTGGCGGAAATCGGGCCTAAGGCAAACGAAAACAGCCTGTATATTGACACAATCAGAACCTTCCTTGCCTATGAGCCTAAGATAAAACAGGATGTCGGCGAGGCCGTACCGGAAGGAACGGGACGTTTGGAGCTGAACCATGTATCTTTCCGTTATACGCAGGACTCCGAAGAAATCCTGCATGATATCAGCTTAACGGTAGAGCCGGGAGAGCGTGTGGCGATTGTCGGTTATAACGGCGCGGGGAAAACAACGCTGATTAAACTTCTGATGCGTCTGTATGATCCGAGCGCCGGAAGCATTTCCTACCATGGAAATAATATTGACGGATACCTGCTTTCGGATTATCGCAAAAGGGTGGGTGTTGTATTTCAGGATTTTAAAATGTACGGCGTGAGCCTTTTGGAAAATGTCATATTAAATGATGTAGGGGACGGCGCGGCGGAAGAGGCAGCCGTAACCGAAGCGCTGTGCCGCAGCGGGTTTTCGGAGCGTCTTTCGAGTCTGCCGCAGGGGCTTTCCACCCAGATTACTACGGAATTTGACGAAAAGGGCGTCAACCTTTCCGGCGGAGAGGGACAGAAAGTGGCGATTGCGCGGGCCTTTTACCGTCAGGCGGATATCCTGATTATGGATGAGCCGTCTTCCGCCCTTGACCCGATTGCGGAGTATAATTTAAACAAGGCGATGCACGAGGCGGCATTAAACAAAACGGTATTCTACATTTCCCACCGCCTCTCCACGACACGGGACGCGGACCGTATCCTAATGTTGGAAAAAGGGCGTATTATTGAGGAAGGAACGCACGAAGAACTTTTGAGCAGACAGGGAAAGTATGCCGAAATGTGGTACGCGCAGGCGGGAAAATATACGGCATAGAGCCGCGTATACAATCAGACAGTCAGGTTTGTAACGTAAGGATACAGACCTGGCTGTTTTGTATTGTAAGGATACAGGCTTGACTGTTTTGGGTAAGTATGGCAAAATGGTTGTAGAATACAGAAAAGTGTAAGAAAAGATGTTATTTGAATAAAAGGCAGGAAGGAGTTCATATTATGTCAAACGAAGCAATATTGTGTCATGATAAAGGATATACAATTTTTAAATATGGAAAACATATAATCCGATTCCTTGCACCTTATTCATTGGAAAGATATACGGAAATAAAAGAATGGGATAAGGGATACCTGGTAGTTATGGCAAAATATTTCCATAATGATAAAGAGGAGGAAGAGTATATAGATTTAGTTCCTATACTACAATCTCTTTATTTTGACATTGATGACTTTTTAAAGCCAATAGAGAAAGTGAGGATTTTATATGATTGATTTTATGAAAGTTGCCGATCAGGCAGATATGATTATTAACGGTTATGCTTTTACAAAAGAAAATGAGCTTATAAGGATTTTAAATTTAAATAATACAGACAAATCAGTTGTTGTAGATAAATCTGGGAAAGTGCTGGAAACAAGTATGGATGATATAGAAATTCAAATTGTAATAAATTATTTAAATAATAATCAGGAATTTATGGAGGAATAATATGCCCAAATACTATGAATATAAGGTTGCCGGATATTACCTATATTTTACATCACATTGTATTATTGAGTGTATGCATGTTCATGCAAGTGACAGAAAATTAACAGAAACGGGTTCTGCTAAATTTTTTGTAAAAGAAAATGGAGATACAGTACCCCAAAATAGAGGACTATTAAATGACAGGGAGATACTGAAAATACAAAGTTTTATAAAAAAGAATTATCAAGAGATGTATTTAAAATGGGCTTCTTACAGCCAAGAAGGATTTTACGAGAAATAATCATTATAACTAATAAGAAAAAGATATTCTATATGATTTTGTCTATATAATAAAAGTATTTAACGTAGTTGGAGAAATATGATTTATGGAATACAAGTTGTTAGAAGAAAAAGAATTAGAGCTAATGGAAAATGTATTAAATGATGATAATATGATTTTTAATATAGATTATATAAAAAACTTTATTCAAAATGAAAATACTTATGGATTTATTGCTAAAGAAAAGGACAAACTTGTAGGTTTTGCGTATGGTTATACCTTATTAAGACCTGATGGAAAAACTATGTTTTATTTACATTCAATAGGAATGTTGTCTAAGTATCAAGATAAAGGATATGGTACAAGTTTATTATCATTTATAAAGGAATATTCGAGAAAGATGGGGTGTTCTAAAATGTTTATTATAACTGATAAAGGCAATTCAAGAGCTTGTCATGTATATGAAAAATTAGGCGGCAAGAATGATTACGAGGATGAAATAGTCTATGTATATGATTACGAAAAAGGTGATAATTTGAAACAAGTATGGCAAAATGATTGTAGAATACAGAAAAGTGTAAGAAAAGATGTTAAATGAGGAGACAGACGTGAAAAAAGGAATGGAATATATCGGCGTGGTGGAGCGTGTGGATTTTCCGAATAAGGGTCTGGTGCGCGTTGTGCCGGAGAGCGGGGAAGACAGCGCCGACGCGGAAATCCGTGTGACGGTAAAGGGGGTACTGGCGGGACAAAAAATCAGGTTTCGCGCAACCAAACTTCATAAAAGCAGTAAAAAGGCAGAAGGGCGTTTAGTTGAGGTGCTTTTGCGTGCGCCGCAGGAAATAGATGCGCCGTGCGCGTTGTTTGGAAACTGCGGCGGCTGTGCCTGCCAAAACCTTCCTTATGAGGCGCAACTTGCCTTGAAAGAAGAGCAGGTGAGGCGGTTAATGGACGCCGTGATTACAAAACCGTATGAGTTTATGCCGATTCGCAGAAGCCCGCAGCCGGAGCGCTACCGGAATAAAATGGAGTTTTCTTTCGGAAACGAGCGAAAAGACGGACCGTTAGCTTTGGGACTTCATAAAAAGGGTAGTTTTTATGATATCCTGACAACGGACACGTGCCGGATTGTCCATGAGGATTATAACCTGATTCTGCGGGAGGTTCTTGCGCTGGCAAAGGAGACGGGGCTTGCGCATTTTCATAAAATTACCCACGCGGGATATTTCAGGCATCTTGTGATTCGCCGCGGACAAAAGACCGGAGAGATTTTAATAAACCTTGTGACGAGCTCCGATACAAAGACATATTGCGCCGGGGCGGTAAAAACCACGGCGTTTTGTGAGGAGGAATTTTTTACAAATCTTTGTGACAGGCTGTCGGCACTGCCGCTAGAAGGGAAGATTGCGGGAATCCTTCACAGCAGAAATAACAGCCCTGCGGATGTGGTAACCAGCGAGAATACGACGGTTCTTTACGGAACGGATCATTTTTACGAGGAACTTTTGGGACTGCGCTTTCGGATTACGCCGTTCTCTTTCTTCCAGACCAATTCCCTTGGTGCGGAAGTGCTTTACGGCACCGTCAGGGAGTTTATCGGAGAGACGGACGGAAAACTTGTCTTTGACCTTTACACCGGCACCGGCACCATCGCGCAGATAGCGGCATCGGCGGCGCGCAGGGTAATCGGCGTGGAAATCGTGGAAGAAGCGGTAGAGGCGGCAAAGGAAAACGCGAAGGACAACGGGCTTTCCAACTGCGAATTTATCGCGGGCGACGTTTTAAAAGTATTAGACACCATAGAGGAACGTCCGGATTTGATTCTCTTAGACCCGCCGCGGGACGGTATTCACCCGAAAGCACTGGAAAAGATTATTGCCTACGGTGCAAAGCATTTGATTTATATTTCCTGCAAACCGACCAGTTTGCAGCGTGACCTGGTTACGTTGCAGGAAAGAGGTTACCAAGTGGAAAAGGTCTGTCCGGTGGATATGTTTCCGGGGACGGGGCATGTGGAGACGGTTGTCTTGCTTTCCAAGGGAGAAATCCGGTCGAAAAAGATAAGGGTAGAGTTCTCGCCATAATAAAACCTCCAAACCGGGTATTTATCTTACACCGGTTTGAAGGTTTATACAAACTTTGGGATAGTCTCTATCCGGAATCGTATCGTTTCAGCTTATTGTTATATTACTCGCTCTTACGCTTGTTGTGATGCCGCTGTTTAGACTCGTACATCTTGCTGTCACTATCCTTTATGAAAGC